>NZ_KV792037.1:0-22126 GCF_001808085.1 Staphylococcus sp. HMSC14C01 | reverse complement strand
ATAATTTAAGACAAAGGCAAAGAATAAACTTACGACAATCAATGTCACAGATCCTACATATTGACCAATATAAATATTTCTATATTCTTTTTTTGTCTGTGCTCGCGCGAAAAAAATAAGCAAAATAACAAGTAAGTCGACTGCAGTTGCGATATACAATATCGCAGCAGTAATGATAGTTTGAATCATAGTTTAACTGTCCTTTTAAAAGTGATATTGAATAAAGTATAACGTATTTCAAATAAGAATTATATAGATTTTATTTTAAAATTTTCACCAAATTTTTAATGTCTACTTGCATGGAAAAAATAAAAAAAATAAATACTAAATAATTTGAAAATTCAAAATATAAAGTGTAAAATGAAAATGAAGAGATTAGAAAGCGCTTACAAAAATCTCTTTATGTTAAAAATAATAAAAGTTCTCTTATGGAAGGAGGCGTTCATTCATGAGTGAATCATATGATTTGATTGTGATTGGTGCAGGACCTGGAGGCTATGTATCAGCCATTCGTGCCGCGCAATTAGGTAAAAAGGTGGCAGTCATTGAAAAATTCAATGCTGGAGGCACTTGTTTAAATGTGGGTTGCATTCCATCTAAAACATTATTAGAACACGGGGAAAAAGCACATAGCATTCAAGTTGCTAATGACTGGGGAATGACGACGAAAGAATTAAATATCGATTTTCCTAAATTTGTACAACGTAAAAAGAAAGTCGTACAAACACTTACGAGTGGCGTTAAACAGTTACTAAAGAAAAATAAAGTAGCTTATATTGAGGGAGAAGCAAGCATTTCAAAAGACCTAAACGTAAAAGTAAATAATGAAACGTATCAAGGTAAAGATATTATTTTAGCGACAGGTAGTAAACCATTTGTACCACCTATTGAAGGATTAGATAACGTCGATTATGAAACAACAGATACATTTTTCGATTTAAAACAACTACCTAAACAGTTAGCAGTGATTGGCGGTGGTGTCATCGCAACAGAACTCGCTTCATCAATGGCTGATCTTGGCGTGAACGTAACCATTGTTGAAGTGGCAGATGATATTTTACTTACTGAAATTGATGATACACGTGAGTTATTAAAAGCTCATTTAGAAAATCAAGGCATTAACATTATTACAAAGGCGAAAATTAAAACAGTAGATAAAACTAAAATTGTACTCGATGGTCAAGATGACGTCAGCTTCGACACGTTACTTGTCGCGACAGGTAGACAACCGAATACACAAGTGGCTAAAGATTTAAATTTAGAGATGGATGGCAAATTCTTTAAAGTGGATGACCATTATCAAACAAGTCAAAAACATGTCTATGCGATTGGTGATTTAGTCAAAGGTTATCAACTTGCACATGCTGCAAGTGCACATGGTATTCATGTAGCAGAAACACTTGCTGGAGAACACCCACCACTTGTTCGTCAAGAGAACATTACACGTTGTATTTATACACGACTTGAAGCTGCATCCATTGGCTTATCAGAAGAACAAGCAAAAGAAGCAGGATATGATGTGAAAGTCACACAATCAGCGTTTCAAGGTAATGCGAAGGCGCTTATTAAAGGGGAAAACGAAGGAATTATAAAATTAGTTATTGATCAAACATATGGGGAAATACTCGGCGCCTTTATGGTAGGACCTCATGCGACAGACTTAATTGGCGAAGTCCTAGGAGTAAAAGCGTCAGAAGGTACCATCTATGAATTATCCGAAATAATTCAACCACATCCAGCATTATTAGAAGCGATTGGCGAAGGTGCGAATGCATACTTTGGTTCTGCAATTCACATGTAGTTATTACACTTACGCCCTATGAAAGATAGGAGGAATTGACAATGAAAATGGAAAAAGAACAAGCACGTTGGATTTATAAAACAATGAATGAAATTCGATTTTTTGAAGAGAAGGTACACAAAATTTTTAGTGATGGTCAAATCCCAGGATTTGTACATTTATATGTCGGTGAAGAAGCCGTTGCCACAGGTGTCATGTCACAACTAACTGACGATGATTATATTACAAGTACACACCGTGGTCATGGACATGCTATCGCAAAAGGTTGCGATTTAAACGGTATGATGGCAGAAATCATGGGTAAACGTGATGGTTTAGGTCATGGTAAAGGTGGCTCAATGCATGTTGCCGAAATTGACAAAGGGATGCTCGGTGCCAATGGTATCGTAGGCGGTGGCTTTGGTCTTGCGATTGGTGCAAGTATTTCAATTATCAATCAAGGTAAAGACAATGTTGCCGTATGCTTCTTTGGTGATGGTGCCGCAAATGAAGGCACATTCCACGAAGGTTTAAACTTCGCTTCAATTTTAAACTTACCAGTTATCTTTGTCTGTGAAAATAACCAATTCGCTGAAGGTACGACACATGACTATGCAAGTGCATCTGAAACGATTGCTGAACGTGCTTCTGCATATAATATGCCAGGCGTACGTGTGGATGGCATGAATGTTTTAGAAGTCTATCAAGCGACACAAGAAGCAGTAGAACGTGCTAAAAAAGGGGAAGGTCCTACATTAATCGAATGTGATACGTATCGTAAATATGGTCACTTTGAAGGTGACGAACAAAAAGTTAAATCACCAAATGATCGTAATGCGGATAAAAATGCCACTGTAGAATTCAGAAAACAAGCGATTGAAGAAGGTTGGTTAACTGAAGAAGAAGCAGACGATATTGAAAAAACAGCTGAACAAGCCGTAGAAGATGCTGTGAAATTTGCGGACGAAAGTGAATTACCAGATGAAGATTCACTATACAAAGATGTCTTTGCATAACAAACCTTTAAAGCACTAAAACGAAGAAATAGATAAGAACGAACCTAACCAGACGAGGAGGTTTTTACGATGAGTGAAGAACGTAAACTAACATTTATGGGTGCGATTAATGAAGCGATTGATCAATCTATGGAGAAAGATGAAAATGTCATCTTAATTGGTACAGACGTTTCAGGTGGCGCAAAAGTAGAACATATTCAAGACGACGATACATTTGGTGGCGTATTCGGTGTTACAAAAGGACTGGCTAAAAAATATAGTCGTAAACGAGTGATTGATACACCTATTTCTGAACATATTACATTAAGTGCAGCTGTAGGATCAGCAGCTACCGGATTACGTCCAATCGCAGAACTCATGTTTAACGATTTTATTGGCTTTGGTTTAGACCCAATTTTAAACCAAGGTGCAAAAATGAGATATATGTTTGGTGGTAAAGCTAAAATTCCATTAGTGGTACGTACCGTTCATGGCGCTGGCGCAAGTGCGGCATCCCAACACTCTCAATCTCTATATAATATGTTCGCAACAATTCCAGGTGTTAAAGTAGTTGTACCATCAAATCCATATGATGCAAAAGGATTATTAATGTCAGCGATTCAAGACGACAACTTAGTTGTATTTTCAGAAGATAAAACATTACTTGGTCAAAAAAGTCATGTCCCTGAAGAACCTTATACGATTGAGATTGGTAAAGCCAATGTCACACGAGATGGTGATGATTTAACGATTGTCGCGATTGGTAAAATGGTTGCAGTGGCTGAAGAAACAGCTGACCGACTTGAAGAAGATAACGTTTCAGTAGAAGTCATTGATTTACGTTCAGTGTCTCCATGGGATCAAGATACAGTGTTAGAATCAGTGAAAAAAACAGGTCGCTTAATTGTTATTGATGAATCAAGTCCACAATGTAACATTGCTGGCGACGTCGCTTCTGTCATTGGTGATATCGGATTCGATTATTTAGACGGTCCAATCAAAAAAGTAACAGCACCAGATACACCAGTACCATTTGCATCAAACTTAGAGGCGGCATATATTCCAAATGCAGATAAAGTATTAGACGTCGCATCTGAATTAGTTGATGACTTAAAAAAGGCTAACGTGTAGGGAGGTGTATCACAATGAGTGAAAATATTATTATGCCAAAGCTTGGTATGACAATGAAAGAAGGTACTGTAGAAGAGTGGTTTAAATCAGAAGGTGATACAGTAGAAGAAGGCGAAAGCATTGTCACAATTAGCTCTGAAAAATTAACCAACGATGTCGAAGCACCTGCAAGCGGAACATTACTAAAAATTAAAGTACAAGCAGGCGAAGATGCAAAAGTAAAAGCAGTGCTTGGTATCATCGGAGAAGAAGGCGAAGACGTAGGAAGCGATGACGATGATTCTGAAGAAACTACCCAAGAGAATAAAGATAACGATACAACGTCTGAAGATCAACAAGCATCTTCAAATGAAGAACAATCTGATAAAAAAGATACAGAAAACGAAGCGAAGCCTGAACAACGAAAACGTATCTTTATCTCTCCATTAGCACGTAATATGGCTGAAGATAAGGACCTTGATATCACAAGAATCAAAGGTACAGGTGGAAATGATCGTATTACAAAATTAGATGTTCAACGTGTAGACTCAGAAGGCTATGATTATGAAGGTGAAGCGGGTACGTCTGACGAAAGTGTATCTTCAACGGCGCAAAACTTCGATGTGTCTAGCATTGGTGAAGGTCTAAACCCAATGCGTCAACGTATTGCTCAAAATATGCGTCAAAGTCTTAATAATACTGCTCAATTAACATTACATCGCAAAGTCAATGCAGATCGCTTATTAGACTTTAAAGCTCGATTATCTGAAGAATTAAAAGATGCAGATCAAAATGTAAAATTGACAGTCACAGCTTTATTAGCTAAAGCAGTAGTCCTAGCACTTAAAGAATATGGCGCAATGAACGCTCGTTATGAAAACGGTGAATTAACAGAATACGATGATGTACATTTAGGTATTGCGACATCACTTGAAGATGGTCTTATGGTGCCAGTCATTGATAATGCAGATACTAAAAGTATTGGCACTTTAGCAAAAGAAATTAAAACATCAGCTGAAGCAGTACGTGAAGGAAATACAGGTGACGTTCAACTGAGTGACGCTACATTTACAATTACGAATATGGGTGCAAGTGGTATCGAATACTTCACACCAATTTTAAATTTAGGTGAAACAGGTATCTTAGGTGTCGGTGCTCTAGCTAAAGAACTTGTTCTTGAAGGAGATAATGTAAAACAAATCTCTCATATCCCATTAAGTTTAACATTCGATCATCAAATCTTAGATGGCGCAGGCGCAGCTGATTTCTTAAAAGTACTTGCTAAATATATTGAAAATCCATATTTATTGATGTTATAGATAATAAATAACTTTTTATCATGAAGTCCCCAGGAGTCTAAAGTACTTCTGGGACTTTATTTATACTCAACTATCTTACATTATAAGTTAGTTGACGGAGCTATTATTTTATACTATCTTATATTATAAGATAGTTAGTAAAAGGTGATCACATGACAATATCTAATCAAATGATGAAAGGACTTTTAGATGGGGCAATATTAGGTCTTATTGCAAAAGGAGAAACGTATGGATATGAAATTCTTGAGAAATTAAAGGAACATCAATTTCCCGAAATTAGTGACGGCAGTATTTATCCGGTACTTTTAAGATTAGATAAAAAGGGATATGTACATACAACCATGCGTAAATCCGACAACGGTGGACCTAAACGTAAGTACTATACTATTTCAGAAAGTGGACTCAAAGAACTACAACAGTTTAAGAAAAAGTGGCAAGCGCTTAATGAAGGTATGAATCATATATTCAGGAGTGATAATAATGATAAGTAAAGAAAAAGAAGACTACTTATTTAAGTTAAAGGCTGAACTTTTATTTAGAGGCAAAGATGAACATGAGGTTAATGATATTATAGAAGAGTTAAGAGATCATTTCGAACTTGCTGAAAAGAATCACGATGATGTTAGTGATATTCTAAATACGCCAGTAAAAGATTATGCTGATCAATTCTCAGAATATATAATTTTAACTAGGGGGTTATTTAAATATTTAGCTTTATTTTCAGCATTTATGCTAGCTATTTTTATTATCCCAAACTTTTTTACAGAACAACTTAATGTGACAATTGGTTTTATTATTAATATCTTATTTATCTTTTGTATAACTACGATTTTACCTTTTTTCTTAATTAGAAACGGTCTTGTAAAGTATGGAGAGCAACGACGAGTATATATTTATGCTTTTATATGGGGTGCAGTTATTTTTGGTCTCATCTTATTAAGTACGTATCTTACAAAACGCTATTCCATTTATCATATCATTACACTAACTGAATCAAAGAGTGTGATCATAGGACTGATTCTGTTATTAATTGTAATGACTTTATGTTTTATGTTGAAACAGCGTTTGTTTGCTTTAGTGATATTCATTGTTTGTTTACCAGATATAATTGGGTGGGTAGTTAAAATATGCAGTCGCTCAGAATCTCAATCTATTATTGTTTCATTAATCGTAGCCATTGCTTTATTGTTAATATTGAATATTGCATTTTTCATCTCTACATTTAAAAAACGTAAAAATAAAGTGAAGGAGTGATTCATTATGTCAGAAAACCAAAATCAAGGTTGTATAAAATGTGGTCATACAGAAGTAGAAGAAGGTACATTATCTGCAACAGGCTCAGGATTGTCTAAATTTTTAGATGTACAACATAATAATTTTAAGACGATAACTTGTAAAAATTGTGGATATACCGAATTTTATAAACAAGATAGAAACAGAAGTAGAGACTTTATTGATTTGTTCTTTGGAGGATAAGTCAAAGGAATAAAACAGCAGTAACCCTTATGGGTGCTGCTTTTTCAATCTTTGGGTAAGACTTCGGGTTGTGTGAAGTTAGACTTTCGGATGTCTAAAAGTTATAAAAATATTTAATATAATGACTTGATATTCTTGGAATTTTAAGTCATTGTATAAGTATAGGTTAAGTAACCTATAATTTAATAATCTCTGCTAGGGGTGCTTTATATTGCTGAAAGGAACATCATGTTCCAACCCTTTGAACCTGATCTAGTTAATACTAGCGTAGGGAAGCCAGTGAGTCACTTTACAATGACATATGGATGTTTTCATAATTTGATGAAAAGGTCAATTTAACGATGAATCATTTTCTTCATTATGATACTTACATATATTTTCGTATATATTCACTTATTCTTATGCATTCAGTATTAAGCTGAATGCTTTTTTTATGAATTATATAATCAGTGATATTAGACCCTTCTAGTAACCTAACTTAGGAGGCATTGTTAATGAAACAAGAAAAAATCAATTTTAAAAGAACGTTCCCAGCAAGTAAACGTATTTTTAAAAAAGGTGAAGGTAATGATAGTGATATTTTTGTACCATTTCGAGAAATTGAACTTTCTGATACCCAATTAGAACAACGTAGTTTTCAAAATGAACCTGTCGTAGTGTACGATACAGCAGGTCCTTATCATGATGACAGTTATGAGGTTGATATCAATCATGGACTTCCAAAGGTTCGCGATGCATGGATTGAAGCACGTGAAGACGTTGAACATTATGAAGGTCGCCGTATTCAATCGATTGATAACGGTTTTTCAAAAGAAGGCCATAAAAACTATGTAGCTCATCCATTCGAATATCAACCAAGACGTGGCAGTAAAGATACACCAGTTACACAAATGTACTACGCTAAACAAGGGATTATCACTAAAGAAATGAAATTTGTAGCAATTAGAGAACAAGTGGAACCAGAATTTGTAAGGGAAGAAATTGCGAGAGGACGCGCGATTATTCCTAACAATATCAATCATCCTGAATCTGAACCAATGATTATTGGTAAAAACTTCTCTGTAAAAATCAACGCGAACATTGGTAACTCTATTGTGTCTTCATCTATTGAAGCAGAAATTGAAAAATTAGTTTGGGCCACACATTGGGGTGCAGATACGATTATGGATTTATCTACAGGAAAAAATATTCATACAACTCGTGAGTATCTCTTACGTAACTCACCTGTACCAGTAGGAACAGTGCCCATCTATCAAGCGTTAGAAAAAGTAAATGGGGTGGCAGAAGATTTAACATGGGAAGCGTATAGAGATACATTAATTGAACAAGCTGAACAAGGGGTCGATTATTTTACTATTCACGCAGGATTACGTCTTCACTATATTCCATTAACTGTTGATCGTTTAACTGGGATTGTTTCTCGTGGTGGCTCAATTATTGCACAATGGTGTCTTGCACATCACGAAGAAAGCTTTTTATATACACACTTCGATGAGATTTGTGAAATCTTAAGTCAATATGATGTTGCTATTTCTCTAGGAGATGGTTTACGACCTGGTTCAATTTATGACGCTAACGATGAAAGTCAATTTGCGGAGTTGAAAACGTTAGGTGAGTTAACGGATATTGCTTGGAAACATAATGTGCAAGTTATGATTGAAGGTCCAGGGCATATTCCAATGCATAAAATTAAAGAAAACCAAGATTTAGCAGATTTTTATTGTAAAGAAGCACCATTTTATACATTAGGACCTCTTGTAACAGATATTGCACCAGCATATGACCATATTACATCTGCCATTGGTGCTGCTCAAATTGCGAGTCATGGTACGGCAATGTTATGTTACGTGACACCTAAAGAACATTTAGGTTTACCAAATAAAGATGACGTACGTGATGGTGTGGTCACTTATAAAATTGCAGCACATGCAGCAGATTTATCTAAAGGCTTACCAGGGGCAACAGAACGCGACGATGCAATTAGTAAAGCGCGCTTTGAGTTTCGTTGGATTGATCAATTCAACCTCGCGTTAGATCCTGATCGAGCGAGAGAATTTCACGATGAAACATTACCAGCAGAATCAGCGAAAATTGCACATTTCTGTAGTATGTGCGGACCAAAATTCTGTTCAATGCGCTTATCACATGATATTCGCGATTCCTACAAAGAACAACTTGAAGGCATGAAAGAGAAAGCCGAAGAATTTAGAGAAGGCGGCAATAGAATATATCATTAATGATAATGGTAAAGAGGTAGCGATATAAATTGCTACCTTTTTTTTAAAAATTCTTCTAGATATATCCATTTCGTTTAACTACTGATACGATAGAGTTATACATATTTCCAGGGTAATATTGCTAGGAGGGTTTAGCATGGATAATCATGCAGAATTTAAAAAAGGAATTTTATTTGCGTTAGGGGCGCATTTATTATGGGGGATTCTACCTATTTATTGGAGATTCATTCACGGTATTAGCGCATTTGAAATTTTAGCATATCGCATTATCCTTGCGATGGTTTTTATGATTCTAATGATTTTTGTATTAAAAAAATCACAAGCGCTTAAACATGATATCAATCAACTCGTAGCACATCCGATTCAACTTGTTGCGATTATTATTGCAGGTTATGTGATTACGATTAACTGGGGAACATTCATTTGGGCAGTGTCTAATGGTCATGTGCTACAAACCAGTTTAGGTTATTATATTAATCCATTAGTGAGTGTCTTACTCGCATTTATTTTCTTAAAAGAGCGTTTCAATAAGTTTGAAACGTTAGCGATTGTATCAGCCGTAATTGGCGTCATTTACATGACAATAAAGATAGGAGAATTTCCAATTATTTCTTTAATGTTGGCATTCTCATTTGGGATTTACGGTTTACTAAAAAAATTGGTACGTGTTGAAGCAATGAGTGGGATTGCGATTGAATGTATTGTGACAGCACCAGCAGGACTGATTTATATCATTTATTTATGGCAAGCACACCAATCATCAGTCGGTTTGAATATGAGTACATTTTTACTCTTATTCTCTGGAGCGGTAACAGCTGTCCCACTTATTTTATTCTCAGCGGGCGCTCGTCGCATTCCGCTATCACTGACAGGATTTATTCAATACATTAGTCCAACGATTATCTTTTTACTAGGTATCTTCGTATTTAAAGAAAAATTCGATATCCACCAATTCATTACATTTATCTTTATTTGGATTGGTATTGCGCTTTATAGTATCTCTCAATATATTAAAATGAAACGTAGTCCTAGACCAGAATAAAAAACAAGCCACCCCTCACTACTTGATGAGTGAAGGATGGCTCTATTTATCATCTATAAAAAATATTTAAATTAGCCTAAAGAACCGTTACCAGTTTGGTTTTCATTTTTAAGGTTTTTATAAAAAACGCCAGCAAATACTGCTACGATAGCAATAATACCAATATATTCAGAAATTTTACGTCCTGGTGATTTATATCCAGCCATAATATGACCTCCATTTGTTAAGTTTTACGTAGTTAAAGCGTATAGTAAAGTATTCCCGTTTTCAAAATAAAAAAACATGTCCATCGTTAATTTTAATAAAGGTATTGTAGAGTGAACAAGATACATAGCTACATCAATGATCTTCATTATAGACAATACCTCCTTTAAATCTAAGAATCTGCACGACATATTCTTCATTATTTTTATTATTTACATTTCTAGCAATTGATACCATGTCATGACGTTTTTTAACTTTTCATAGGATGACTACTGATATAGAAAGAAGTACCGTTAATAGAATGAAGCAGAAGTATGACAAATAAACATAGGTATTATCTATTAAGTTTCTTCGCAAAGTAAGCAAAATAACTCATCATTATAGCGAAAACAACAGATGAAATGAAACAACGCACAATACCTAGATCTAATTTTAAAAGTCGTTGTGCTAAATAAAAGATTATAAAATAAACGATAAAAAAGTATAGGAAATAACGTATTGTTTTCATTAGTTCTCTCCTTATCAATTAAAATATGTATGATTTAAGGCTAACATGTGTTGAATACAAATTAAAAATAATGAAAGAATAAAAAGTAGAGTAATATTATAAGTATTATATAATTAATTGGATTTTCAATTAATTATATTTCAATAAATTTATATTTTAATTTATAAAAATTTGAATATTTGAGTGTAATATTATATATTAAAGGTGGAAGTTCATTATAATTCTATAAGAGGAGTGATCCATAATGAAGAAATTTGCAAAAGCAATGGTCGTTGGTGGTATTACTTTAGGAACAGTATTAGGGTTTAATGTAACTGAGCATAACGGGGTATCAAATGAAGCACATGCACAAACGCAAACATCACAAGGCTATCATTATGATTATCATGGTTATACAAAGTCAGGTGGCGAATTCGTATTAAATCACACGTTCTATAATGCGTTAAAAGCTGGAAATGTGACATTTAACGGAATTAAAGTGAATGAGCAGTATCAAAACGGTACATCAACAACAACGAAGTATGACCAAACATTTAATCAAGTCAAAGGCAACACAGCAGCAATGATTGATTTTAAGGTCGCACCTAAAACAGTAAGCTTAGAACAAGTGAAAGACGTTTACGGAGATCATTATCAATATCAACAACCATTGTCTAAAAAACAAGCAGATAAAACAGAAGGATTATACGGTTTCACAGTAGGTAAAGGTCATATTACATTCCATGTTACGGATGGCTACGTGGATCATGTTGCTGTGTCATAATAGAAGATATAAAAGAGCAGCACCTCATTGTGAGGTGCTGTTTTTTGTGTTTAAAAATATTAATATTACTTCTAATTTAAAATAGTTTATTTATTTAATATTGGAGTGATATATAATTAAAAAGGAAAAAAGATTATTTTCATCAATTCAATTTATATGTTTTTTTAATATTTTTAATAAATACAAAAATTATGATACAAATATTTTTAAGTAATATAGAATTATAAATGAAAATATATTATTATAATAATGTTGTTTTAAAATATAATTATTAGATAAAGAAAGGTAAATCATGTTTTCCATTATAATTACAACTTATAATAGTGAGAAATACATAGAAGAAACTATAACTAATGTATTATATGCATCTAACAATATATGCAGGGAGATTATTGTAGTAGATGATGGAAGTAAAGATAATACTCGAGATATTTTAAAAAAGTTTAATGATTATGAAGAGGTCAAAATAATACATCAAAGTAATAAAGGTGTTAGTAAAGCTAGAAACAAAGGATTAAAGTATATTTCTAAAATGTCTAAACTTACAACTTTTATTGATGACTCTGATAAAGTAAGTCAAAATTTCTTTGAAACTCATATAGATTTTTTCGAAAAGAATAGAAAGATAAATTTAGCTATTAGTCCAATAGTAACGAATAAGGATAATAAATATAAAAATCATTCGTTAAATTACTGTTTCAATGAAGAAAAAGACTATATAGATGCGTTTGAAAATTATAATTGCATTCGGTTTCATATAGGAGGCGTCGTCTTTAGGACTGAAATATTAAAGGCAATAGAAAAGCCTTTTGATGAGTCTATTCATTTTTGGGAAGATGCTAAATTAATAAATTTTCTAATCTTAAAATATAAGAAATATGGATTAGTTAAAAAGGTGAAATATCTCTATAATCTAAACGATAGTAATTCATTATCTCAATCTGCTTGGTCAAGAAGAGATAGATACAATAATCATATTAAGAATAACTTTTTGTATTTAATAAATATGTCATTAGCATATTATGGTGAAGTTATTTATTATATTCAATATTTAGTGTGCATACATTATTTACAATTTCTTCTAAGTCATAATTTAAGTTATATACATACAGAATATCTGAATAAGAAAGAATTTATAAATCTATCTAAACTTCTTTTCAAATATATTGATAAAAAAATTATTGATGAATTAAAAATCGAAAAAAGATACATTTTCTTTTTCTATCATTTAAAAGAATATAATATGTATAATCAAATTGATAATACACAGGTATGGATCCATTCATTTAATATAGTCAGACGTGAAATTATGTTCTCTTTTTCAGATGAATTAAATTATATTAATGAAAATTCTAACGTATACGTTAAAAATAAGCATGGATTGAATAGAGCAACTTTACAATATAAAAGGAAGAAAGATTTACTCTATTTACTAACTTCAGATTTTAGTATGAATAATTTTATTATAAAATTAACTTTTGTAGAGTTATTTAAAAATATAAAATTTATTGTTGAGGATATTGAAAATAATTATTTAGTTGAAATAGAAAGTGAATCCATTTTTAGTCGATTAAAGAAAAGAATATCACAATTTAACAAGAAAGGTGAAACTAATGAGTGATAAATTTAATGTAAGTATTGTAATTCCTATATTTAATGCAGAAGAATATATCGAAGAAACATTAAATTCAGTTGCTAATCAAAGTGAAACTTTAGAAATTGAAGTATTGTTAATAAACGATGGTTCGACAGATAATTCTATACAACATATTGAAAATTATATAGATCGTAATAAAAAGAAAAATATCCATTATAAATTATATAATGATGGTGAAAATCTAGGACAAGGCGCGAGACGTAATTTTGGTATAGAGATAGCCCAAGGAGAAACTATACTATTTCTAGATTCTGATGACTTATTAGTAGAAAATGCAATTGATGTAGCTTATAAACAATATAAAGCAAATGATGAAAATGACTTTGTGATTTTTGAATGGGCGTACTATTATCCGGAAAAAAATCAAACTATTTACGTGAATAAAGAAAAATACAATCAAGAACTTGCTTTATATAAAACGACTTGCGAATTATTGCTTGCTTGTAGTACGTATTTTACTGTCAATAAACTGTATAAACGAGAGTTTCTAATAGAGCACGATATTAAGTTTGGGGAAGGCTATATTTATGAAGATTTCGAATTTTATATAAAAGTGGCTTTACGTGCGTGGCGTGCTCCTGTTATTCCTAATATTTTCTATAAAGTGAGAGTCCATGAAAAGAGTACGACTAAAACTGATTATAATAATCTAAAACATTATCATTCATTTTTAAAAGCTATTAAGAAAAGTTCTGAAATTTTAAATAGCGAAGGAACCAGAGATATAAATAGTTCTTATAATGTGAATAAGTACTTTATATATAGAGCATTACTCTATTCAGAGAAGAGATTACCTAAATCAAAAAAGATTAAAAGGGATTTCATTTATAAAACTATGCAAATAATTAATCAGTATAGTCCTAATACATATGTTCCTAAAAATATTATTCCTTTATATCATCATGCTTTTCACAATAAATTAATTGCTAATTATGAAGTGAGTAAATTGCAGAAAATATTTAAACTACATAGAGAAGGGAAAATCAATTTCTATTCTCATCGTCTTAATAAAAAGAAACAAAAAAAGAAAAAATTAAAGCAAAAAATTGAAAGTAATTACTTCTTAGAACCCATAGTGTATCATTCAAGAAGATATGTGCATAAAAGAAGAAAGAAAAAAAAGGATAGAAAACAACAAAATCTACTGTCTAAACATATTATCCCAGGTACTATCTTGATGCTTGGTTTTGATTATCGTTATCAAGGGAATTCAAAATATTTATTTGATTATTTGAAAGATTTTCTACCACCTACAAAGTTAAAATTTGTAACTTTTGATACGAAAGTACATGAACAATATAGAATAGAGCCTAGAAGTAATCAATTCTTTGATTTATTTTATTCTTCCGAATTTATTATAGCAGAAAGTTGGATGCCATTAGCTTTTCGTAAGAGTGATAACCAAAAATGGATACAATTATGGCATGGAACGCCTTTTAAAAAAATGGTTTTTGATTCAAGTGAGTCTCAAATGTTACGACTAAATCCTAATCATAAAGTTAGAATAAAAAATGATATAGCAAGATGGGATTATTTACTTTCCGATTCATCAATCGCGAAAGATATTTTCTCTTCAGCTTTTGACTTTCCTAAAAATAAGATTTTAAATTATGGCTATCCTCGAAATGAATGGTTAGTTAAAAATATAAATAATCATAATTTAATAAAAAAATTAAAGGTAAAATTCCATATACCGTTTGATAAAAAAATAATTCTATATACACCTACTTGGAGAGACTATAATTATAAGAAAAATCAACGTAATCAAGATACAAGTTATGTTGCAGATTTAGAATTACTCCTATCTTATTTAGGAGATGATTATATTGTCATAAATAAATCTCATTCAATGGATAAAAAACTACCAAGTGAGAATTTTAACCATAAGATATACACAGTTAATGATTCGGTAGATTCTCAAGAGCTCATTCTTTTGAGCGATTTGATAGTTACAGACTATTCTTCTATATTCTTCGATGCGATTCATATAAATAAGCCATTCTATTTCTTGACTAAGGATATTAGTAAATTTAATTTAGTAAGAGGCTTTTATAGCAAAATATACCAAGATTTTTATACTTTGTTTACTAGAAATGAAGAAGAATTAGCTGATCAAATTAAGAACAATACATTTGATCAATTAGATATTTATGATAAGTATAAAAACGAAAATATAGTACACAGTAGCAAATTAATTAATGAATTTATTGAGAATTTAAGTATGATAGATAAAGAAAAAGATAAAAATAATGATTTGATGTTTAAAGAAAATAGTATTAAATAAATAATCTAGTATTTACAATTTTACTATATCTTAAACTATTCATTAGACAGGTCAGCACCTCATTGTGAGGTGCTGTTTTTTTGTTAATCGAGTGTATTGATTAATGTCATAATGAAAGTCAATATACAAGCAATGATAATGACTAACTTTCCTTTTTCTGTTTTCTCATGTCCATGTTGGTATTCTCGTAAAACAAATAACCATGAAATGATAACTAGCAATCCTAAAACAATACTAATAAATTTCATGTAATGATCTCCTTGTACATCTAGAATTCTTGTTTCAAACATAACGTGATTTAAAATAACAATCAACTATCATTTTCGTGCAATTACAATGATGATAAGGTATATTAAAAAGCTTTACGGTTATTTATTATAGTTGAATTCTTAAAAGTATATTTAGAAAGCTATAATTTATTAAAATTATAATTTAAACATACTTAAGACATCTATTTATGTTCTAAGTTTTTATGTATGAGAATAAAATATAATTATACAGATAATTTTAGAAAAAGATTAATATAAAATGTTAATCTTAATATATAGATAAAATATATTATTAAAGGAGGATATTCATGAAAGATTCTATCTTTTGGAAGAAATCATTTATTCCTGTGTATTTCATCGTGGCTTTCTTATTGTTTATTCTTTTTAAATTTTACATACAGACTGATAACTTTTCTATATACATACTCATTTTTATTGTACTCGGCTTTGGAATAGCGTCTGTGATTTATAATTCTAGAAATAAATATTGGAAATGACAAATAAAGATATCCTCTAAGAAGTTAAATATCTTAGATGGTTGTGAGGTTTTCATGATGAAAAAAATATTAAGTATAGCATTAATTAGTACTATATTATTAAGCGCATGTTCGATAAACATTATACAGGATGATAAAAATCGAGAGGATAAGGATAAGAAACAGACACAGACACAAGAATCACATAATAATAAAAACCATAATCAAAATACTCAACAAAATAAAGTTAATCAATCTACACAGAATAACGAAATAACACAACAAACTAAAGATAACCAATCTACTCATAATAATACTCAAGAGCTAAGTGAAGCACAGGCAATTCAAAAAGCAAAAAACGTTTTTAGTAGTGGGGCCTATCATGAGTTTAACATTGATCGAAATAGAACAAACGATCAAGAATATGTTGTCACATTTTTACTTAATGATGCAGTAGGATTTCCAATGAAAGCTGCAACAACAGTCAATAAAACATCAGGAGAAGTAGGAAATCTCATTGATGACAGAACTGAAGCAGATAAACAAAATCACATTCAACATGCTAATGAAAGTTCAATGTATAAAGGAAATAACAGTAAAAATAAAGAGATATATGGACGCGACTTCAGTCGTCCTAACGATAAAGTCATGGAAGAACAAAAACGACAAAATAATTCCAATCAATCTGAAAATAACTAACATATTATTTCCTGGGTGATTTCTATAATTATTTATTTATGATTATGGATTTTCACAATGCTGCGTAATTAGTCACATGTTGCCAGTTAAGAGAATACTACCATGTAAAAATGATAATTATTTATATTTTTTCTGTATTTGCAACAAAACTGCATTTAATATATACGATTGTTTTATTGTCATTATGACATAGAGTATTATTAATTTTGAACATTTATACTGAGAAATTCAGTGATGATGTGATTTATTATTCAAAATAACAGAATTGATATTAATAAGCTTAGCACATTTCATCGTATTTCGTTTATTATGAATATTTTCTTTTTAATTTTTATGGCTCCAATTTATAGTCTGGATAATGTCTACTTATCAGTTGCTTGGACTATTTTGGGTTTAATAAATGGTGTTTATTTATTAGTTAAACAAAGACATGGAAATACTAATAATCGTATATGATGTACTAATAAAAAGAGCCTAAATACAGGCTCTTTTTTATTTTGAGCATTTTTCACATAAAACGTTTTGATTTTTAGCCCAACTTTTTAGATTTGTTACGCCATTAAGATTTTTTGAATTTGTGTGTATTGTTATATTTTCGTTTTTGTCGATTTCTCTTTCACAATGACTGCATTTTAATTTTTCAAGAAACATAAAATGACCTCACTTTTTGCGATTTTGTATTCTTTTGTTTGTATTTAATTCATTAAATTTGAAAGCATATCAGCTATATATGTTTCAGTAAATGCTGCTAAAATGACCAATGGTAAACAGACGAATAAATATGCTTTTAATAAATTAATTAAACTTAGTTTGAAAGAGTAGTTTTGCTTTTTTTCTTTTCTGAATAGATTGGTTATTTTTCTTAAAATTGATTTATTTAGCATATAAAGACCACTAGTAAATATACAAAAACTCATCATTTCCAAAGTGTAATGAGGTATATAAGCGATTAAGCTAGTTAGACCTTTGTAAGTATCAAAATGGATGAAAAAACCGAATAGTATGCCAGGAATAATAAGCGATACTATTAAATTTAGAGTATATAAAAATGGTATGGGTATTAAAGCTAACAAAAGCATTTGTATTGGTACATGAAAGCCATTGTTTTGTATAAACCCCCAAACTTTTTTTAGTCCCTGCGTTTTACTAACGCTTTCAGGTGAATTGGATCCTAATTGTTTTATAAATTCTTCTGAAGGATGAAAAAATAAAGCGATTGGAATTGTTACTAGTAATAACATTGTTGATAATATAAAGATTTTTATTGCTCTTTTAAAATAATTTTGATCTTTAATATTTAGCATGATTAACCCTTTCTTTTTGTTTTTTGAAACGAGTGTCATGAGTTTTTCTTATCCCGATAATTAATAACGTTATAATAGAGAGTCCTATATGTTGAATTGTATTTTATTTAAAAGTTCTATAAACATTTGAAGTACTGACATCTATCTTTTAATATTTGATATAACTCATTTTTACATAGCTCCTGTTTTTAAACAATACTGACAAATGAGTCATATTTTAAATTTTATAATTCTATTTATATTAATATGTTCGTAGATGACAAAAATTTCAGTATTAACAAATATTAACGCTATTGATATAAATATAGTGTAATTGAATTTTGAAAACATTTTTATATTACTCGTTGATATTGTAAATGTATGAAAACAAGAACAGCCGCAGTTTCCTAATTATGACTCTGGAAGCTATGGACCTAAAGAAAGTGAAAAATTACTTAGTGAAGACGGATTGAATTGGTGGAATAATTTGTAATATAAAAGACTTAAAGTTGTCGTCTTTTGAATGAGTAGTTAATCATTGATTAATATGCAATAATCAATGTTATAAGGATTATAAAGGGAGGATACTTAATGGATTTTATTAATATTACAGGTGCTTCACAAAATAACTTGAAAAACATAGATGTAAATATCCCAAAACACTTAGTAACCGTATTTACAGGACGTTCTGGTTCAGGGAAATCATCTTTAGTGTTTAATACTATTGCTGCGGAATCTGAACAGCTACTAAATGAAAGTTATTCCAGTTATATCCAATTTCATTTAAATCAACAACCTAGACCGAAAGTGAAAAAAATTAAAAATCTTCCTGTAGCAATGACAATTAATCAGAAAAGATTCAATGGGAATTCTCGCTCTACGGTAGGAACAGTTTCGGATATATATGCCTCCGTTAGATTACTGTGGTCTAGAATAGGCGAACCGTTTGTTGGCTATTCAGATGTATATTCCTTCAATAGTCCTAAGGGCATGTGTAAAACTTGTGAAGGATTAGGATATATTGAAGACATTAACTTAGATGAATTGCTAGATTGGGATAAGTCTTTAAATGAAGGTGCCATAGACTTTCCTTCTTTTGGACCAGATAAAGAGCGTGGTAAAGCCTATCGAGATAGTGGTTTATTTGATAATAATAAAAAATTGAAAGACTATACAAAAGATGAATTAGAATTATTTTTATATCAAGAGCCAATGACGTTAAAAAATCCTCCTAAAGAATGGAGAAAGTCAGCTAAATATGTAGGGCTAATACCTAGATTCAGTAGAATATTTTTAGGCGATAAAGAATTTAATAAAAAACGCTATGCCAAACATCTTAAAAATGTAGTAAATAATAAAATATGTCCTACATGTAAAGGTCAACGTTTAAACTCGAAAATATTAAGTTCTAAAATTATGAGTAAAAATATTTCTGATTTCACACAAATGACAATTAAGGAAAATTTAGAGTTTCTTAATAAATTAGAGGATCCAACAGCTAAATATATTATTGATCCTCTCAAAAAGCAGTTAGAAGCACTAAAATATATTGGATTAAGTTATTTAACGCTTAACCGTGTCACAACGACATTATCAGGCGGTGAAGCGCAACGTCTTAAATTAATACGTCATTTAAATAGTTCTTTATCGGATTTAGTTTACATTATAGATGAACCAAGTGTTGGTTTGCATCCGGAAGATATAGCTAAAATCAATGAAATTTTAAAATCTTTAAAAGACAAAGGCAATACTGTGTTAATTGTTGAACATGATCCCGATGTTATTAAAGAAGGGGACTATATCATAGATATGGGACCAGGTTCAGGAAAAAATGGTGGTGAAATCACATTTGAAGGAACATATAATGAATTACTCTCTTCAAATACTTCGACAGGTAACGCATTACGTCACAAACATAATTTAAAAGAGAATATTCGTGAAGCGAACCATTTTTATAATATCGGTCCTGTGACACAAAACAATTTAAATAACGTAAAAACGTCTATACCTAAACACGTATTAACAGTCTTAACAGGCGTTGCTGGTTCAGGTAAGAGTACCCTTGTTAAAGCAGGTTTTGAAAATAATGACCATACCATCTTTATTGATCAAAAAGCAGTTCAAGGATCTAATAGATCTAATCTGTTAACGTATTTAGGTGTTTTTGATAGCGTAAGAAGCTTTTTCAGTAAAGAAACAGGCTTAAATAAAGCTATGTTTAGTTATAACTCAAAAGGTGCCTGTCCAAATTGTGGTGGAAAGGGCTACATTAAAACGGAACTTGCTTTTATGGGTGATTTTTCACAGACATGTGAAGTTTGTCATGGTAAACGTTATAAACAAGAAGTATTAGATGCTACCATAGATGGGTATTCAATCGCCGATGTTCTCGATTTGACGGTTGACGAAGGTATTATTTTCTTTGATAAAAAGAATGATATTAAGTCAAAATTACAATCTGTAAGTAAAACAGGTTTGAATTATATGTCACTTGGACAACCTTTATCCACTTTGTCTGGTGGAGAGATTCAACGCGTGAAACTAGCACAACATTTAGATGAAGAGATAAAAAATAGTATTTTTATTTTTGACGAACCAACCACAGGCCTACATGAATCGGATATCCCTATATTGATGGAGTGTTTTGATGATTTAATTGATCAAAACAATACAGTTATTTTGATTGAACATAATTTATCGATTATGTGTGAAGCAGATTGGATCATCGATGTCGGTCCAGGCCCTGGGTTGGATGGCGGAAAGGTCCAATTTAGTGGAACACCTAAAAACTTTATTGATAGTTCAGAAACATTGACATCTAAACACTTGAAACGCTATATCAATCAGTAGAAATAGAAGAGTTGGATGAGTTTATATTTATTATATTCATTCAACTCTTTTCTTATCATAGATTCTTTCAATATAGAAATATTGAAAGAATTGTCTATCCAGTAGTTCCACCAAAAGTTGAGTATAAGTTAACAAACATAGGAAAAACACTCGATAAAGTAGTTTATGCAATTTGTGATTGGGGGGGATGAATTTCTGGAAGAAATTTCTAAATAGAAAAATGTTAAAATTTAAATATATAGGTAAAAGACGCCTCAACTTTGAACGAGTTATTCAAAGTAAGGCGTCTTTATCTATATAGTATTGTGGTTTTAAAATAACTTTAATAGTATTATCTTTTTTTTGATCAAAGATGTCATAAACTTCTTTTACATCTTCTAACGGCATAGTATGAGTGATAATTTCTGTTGGATTATTTACTTCACATACTTCCATATTTTTATATCCTTGATAAGTAACTGATTTCATACAATCATCCTCTTTTAGCAAATATGCGCCTGTTATTAAAATACAAACTCAAACGAGTAAATTAAGTAATTATTATTTTGTGTTAAATATACATAATTTACATATAAATCATGTGAATTTATTGAATATAATCATCTTTTTTTGAAAATAGTATCTATAACAAAAGGAGGATATTCCCCATTCATTCACCATCAAATTTATTTTCTTATACGCCTCACTATCTCAGAATATCAATGTAAATAATTTTTCTATTATTTACCCCAAAATAAAGTTTGAAAGTATATATATTAATATTACTCCAACAATGATTTTGAACCATATAGAAGAATTTGAAAAAATACAAGGAAAGAGAAAAACAGAAAATAATACATAATTTAACTTATCGGAAGTTATCTGTAACACAATTATTAGAAATGATATAATACAAAAGTCGTCGTTCACTTCTGTGCTGTATTTAGCATGGAAGGAGGTGACATCATGTTCAGTACACTATTTGTAACTATTATAGCTCCTATCATAGTAGGAGTTATACTCACGTTATTTTCTCATTGGCTGAATAATCGTGAAAAGTAATTTAGCGACGACATATAGCTAATACACCAAAAGAGCCCGATAACTATTCGCAGTAGTTATCGGGCTCGGTGTTTATCATGTTAGTACACTATTTGTTAATCAAATTATAACACTGGTTAGTAGAGGAATGCAA
>NZ_KV792036.1:0-9387 GCF_001808085.1 Staphylococcus sp. HMSC14C01 | reverse complement strand
AAATGGTTCAGGACAGAGTCGAACTGCCGACACATGGAGCTTCAATCCATTGCTCTACCAACTGAGCTACTGAACCTTAATCATAAGTCAAAAGTAATGGCGGTCTCGACGGGAATCGAACCCGCGATCTCCTGCGTGACAGGCAGGCGTGTTAACCGCTACACTACGAGACCTATAAAATTATGTATTGCGGGAGGCGGATTTGAACCACCGACCTTCGGGTTATGAGCCCGACGAGCTACCGAACTGCTCCATCCCGCGCCAATATTATTAGCACTTCAAATGAGTACTTAATTAATATATCATTTAAGCCACTGTAATGTCAACACTTTTTTAAAATAATTTTTACAATACGTTAATTATAAATTTAAATAATTATGAGATAATTATTTTTTAATTAGTGCTTTTTTCAATACTTTATTAGTATATATATTAACACCTATATAGTCAATAAAAATTATAAATTAATTTGTGTAAAAAAACGCTACACTTAAAAAATTTTATTTTATGGGATAATTTGGGTATAAAATCTCATAATTATTATTACTCTTTATATTACTATTTGATACTTTCCCGCTCTAACATTATTGTGTCATATATTTTTGCATTTTTTCTTGTAATTCACTGAAAGAAACAAAGCCTTCTTCTTCTAGGAAGTGCCCTCCTTCTTCAACAATTCGAATTGATCCTCCTAAAGCTTGTAATAACTTTTCAGTTTCTTTATAAGATACATGTTCATCATCTTTTGAAGCGAGACCGTGAAAGTGTTTCACCTTTTTCTTAACTTCATCATAATCAATGGTAATATGATCTAAATTAACAGATTCATCGATGTCTTGAGCATCTTCTTTAAATCCAGCAATACTAAAAAAGCCTTCTATTGGACGTTTTAAATCTAATTGTTCAATAAATTTCAAAGCAGCGATTGAACCATAGCCATGTGTTACAACATACGTATCGGGATGATTGATTTTAATTTGTTGTTTCATAGTTTTTAGCCACATATCTAATTTTTTATTATCCGCTTTATCTAAATTAAACAATTGTACATTATATCCTTCGAGTGCTAAGTTATGTTTTAACCATTGATACCAATGATTTTGTGCATTTCCTATTTGTGAATGAACAATAATTACATCTGTCATTTTTTATTCTCCTTTTCTTCTTAATAATGACTATTTATTTTAAAATAAAGCACTTTAAAGAGACAAATGTAACCTCTAAAAAGTGCCTATTTACTATGCTTTATTTATAACTCGTCTATTAATTCTTCAACAGCATTTTTGCCTTGTTGAATACAATCAGGTAAACCTACCGCTTCAAAAGGTGCACCGGTAATGCGTAACCCGTTATATTGACGTTTTACATGATTTTGTATATTGCGAATTTGAGTCATATGACCGATATGATACTGTGGCATACTTTTTGGTAATCGATTCACTATGGTAAAATCTGGATCACCTTTAAACGTCATCATTTTACTTAAATCTCGACGTGCGATATTTACAATTTCTTCATCAGTATGGTCATCTACAACCGTATCGCCAGGTTTTCCTACATACGCACGTAATAATACTTTACCTTTTGGTGTAGTAAACGGCCACTTTTTAGTCGTCCAAGTACATGCAGTAATATCAGTATGACTGGTTCTTGCAATGACAAATCCAGTACCATTATAGGTATTTTCGATATTTTTCTCATCAAATGCAAATACAACCGTTGCAACTGTAGTAGAATCCATAGTATTAAAGTATTTAAATGCTGAATCATGATTAAACCATTTCATAAACGTTTGATGCGGTGTCGTAACAAGTAAACCATCAAACGTCTCCCGACTATTATGTGTAACAATCTCATAATTATCATTATGAATATGAATATCTTCTACTGGTGTATTATATTTGAAGTGTACACCTTTTTGTTCAACATTTTTAGCTAGTGCTTCAATAAATGAACTTAGCCCATGTCTAAATTGTTTGAATTGTCCTTTAGGAGCACCTGGATAAAGCTGACGTTTTCTTGTACGTTCGCGTTTTTCATCTTTCATTCCTTTAATTAAACTACCATATGATTCTTCTTTATACTTGAAATTAGGAAATGTACTCATCAAACTTAATTGATCAATATCTGTTCCATAAATTCCTCCCATAAGGGGCTCAATCAAATTTTCCAGCATTTCGTTTCCTAAACGTTTTCTGAAGAATTCACCAACCGAAATATCATTTTCTATTTTAATAGGCGGAATAACTAAATCTAATCCTGCTCTTAATTTTCCTAAAGGGGAAATTAAACGTGTTTTTAAGAAAGGTTTAATATCTGTTGGAATTCCCATAATTGATCCGCCTGGAATAGGATACAATTGGTTCTTAGCAAAAATGTAGGATTGTCCTGTTTGATTCGTAATTAAATCATCTTCAAGACCTATATCTTTTGCTAAATCTGTCATGATCGTTTTTCGACCTAAGTAGGATTCTGGACCAAGTTCAATCGTATAACCATCGCGTCGATAAGTTTGAATTTTACCTCCAGGTCTTGAAGTTGCTTCAAAAATAGTTACATCTATGTCTTCATTGTAATGTTTAAAATAATATGCACTGGCTAGACCTGTAATGCCAGCACCTATAATTGCAACTTTTTTACTCACAACATGTCCCTTCCTTTTTAAAAAACTGTTTTAATTTCGTCGACAATCGCACCTATAAATAACGGATTTGTATTAGGCATTTCTGGTCGATAGTAATTAGCACCAATGTCATCGCAAACAACTTTACACTCATAATCATTATCGTAAAGTACTTCAAGATGTTCACAAACAAATCCAACTGGTGTATAAATAAAGTTTTTATAATGATGTTCATTGTATAATTCCCTTGTTAAATCTTGTACATCAGGTCCTAACCAAGGCGTACCTGTATTACCCTCTGACTGCCAACCTTGCGCTACATGTTTAATATTTGTAGAAGCTTCTAAACGATCCATAGTATCTTTAATTTCATTAGGATAAGGATCATTATTACGTTCTATTAATCCTTTAGGTAAACTGTGCGCAGACACGATTAAAATTGTTTCATCATGTTCTTCTTCTGGAATTTCAGCTAATGTTTCATTTACTTTATTTGTCCAGTATTCAATAAATTTAGATTGTTGATAATAACGTTCAACATGATGTAGTTGTATACCATATTTATCCGCTTCTTCTTTAGCACGTTTATTATATGAACCTACTGAAAAACTTGAATAATGGGGAGCTAATACGACTGTAACAGCCTCTGTAATACCATCATTATGCATTTTTTCAACTGCTTCTTCAATATAAGGAGAAATATGTTTCAATCCTAAATATAATTTAAATTCTACATCATCATATGTTTTATTAAGTGCATCTGTAAGTGCTTTAGCTTGACGATCTGTCGTGCCTGCAAGTGGAGAAAGCCCACCTATAAATTCATAACGATTTTTTAAATCTTGAAGTTCTTCTTCTGTTGGTCTTTTACCATGTCGTATATCTGTGTAATATGGTTCAATATCACTTTCTTTATATGGCGTACCATATGCCATTACTAATAAACCTACTGTTTTAGTCATTCTTAAAACCTTCCCTTTTAAAAATAAATTTTTATGATTCTAATTTTATTTTTGCGTATAGTCATGAACCAGTTGTGTTACTTTTTTAAGTGTATCTGGTTGAACTTCTGGGAAAACGCCATGACCTAAGTTAAATATATGTTTACCTCTTTGCATTCCTTCATCAAGTATTGCTTTAACTCTTTTTTCTAATACATCCCATGGTGCTAGTAGTAATGAAGGATCTAAATTACCTTGTAATGTTTTATTTACACCTAATTGATCCGCTCTCAAAATAGATGTACGCCAGTCTAAACCTAAAACATCAATTGGCAAATCATTCCATTCATTAATGAGATGACTAGCCCCTACACCAAATAATATAACAGGAATATTATGATGTTCTTTAATTCCACGGACTAAACGATCCATAGATGGTTTTATATAATATCGATAATCCTGTACATTAAGTGCGCCTACCCATGAATCAAAAATTTGAATCAATTCTGCACCTGCTTCAACTTGAGCTGTTACATATTTAATTGAAACGTCTACAAGATGATTCATTAAAGCAAACCAAGTCTCTTCATCGCCATACATCATTGCCTTAGTAAATGTGTAGTTTTTAGAAGGTCCACCTTCAATCATATAAGATGCTAATGTAAAGGGAGCACCCGTAAATCCAATTAAAGGTACATTTAACTTTTCTTCAGTTAGAATTTTAATTGTTTCTAGCACATAAGGCACATCTCTTTTAGGATCAATTTGAGTTAATTTTTCCACATCTTTCATAGATTTAATGGGATTGTGGATTACAGGACCTATACCAGATTGAATTTCAACATCTACTCCGATAGGTTTAAGTGGTGTCATAATATCTTTATATAACACAGCTGCATCAGTATTGTAATTATCAACAGGTAGATGTGTTACATATGCACAAAGTTCTGGTTGATGTGTAATATCAAAAAGTGAATACTTTTCTTTTAATTTGCGATATTCTGGTTGTGATCTGCCAGCTTGGCGCATAAACCACACAGGTGTGTGTGAGGTTGATTCCCCTTTAATTGTTTGTAAAATTGTATTATTTTTTTTATGCACCATTTTATCCTCCTAAATTAAAATCATTCTTATTCATAATATCACAACATAAAAGATTTCGCGTTTCTTAAATATTAAATGTCATAAAAATGACAAAGCACGTCTATCTATTCTTTAATTTTAAATTTGTAATTATAAGTGAATTGATTTAAATAAATTATTCACAATTTATTTTCTTATTTAAATTATTTATAATAGCTAGTCTTATCATTTAATCGTATAATATACATAAATAAAGGAGGTATGGCTTATGAAAATATATACAACTTATGGAACTTATGACTATTTAAATCAAATTCGTTTAAATCATCCTGAAAATCATCTGTTTATTTATTCAACTAATGATTCTTCAGTCATTATTGAAGAATCCGAAGATAAATCTATACTTAAACACCCTACTACTTATGAAGTTGTTAATGAAATCAATGAGTTTAATCATCAACATTTCTATTCAGCTATCTTCATTCCAAGTTCAGAAGATCATGTCAATCAACTAGAAAAACGTCTTTCGAATTTGAATTTAGATTTCAGTCAATTTGCTGGTTTTAAAAGCTATCGTTTCTTACGACCTGAAGAAGGTACTACTTATAAAATTTACTTTGGCTTCGCTAATCGTCAAACATACGAAGATTTTAAATCATCTGATATGTTTAATGATTATTTTTCTAAAGAAGCATTAAGACATTATTTTGGCTCAAGCAGTCAACATTCAAGTTATTTTGAAAGATATTTATATCCAATTAATGATTAACATAAAAAGAGGAAGCTTAAGTATGTGTTTAATACATCTTAAGTTCCCTCTTTTTTTAATCTCTTAATAAAGTTTCCTGATATTGCAATTTTTTAATCGTACTTCTAATCGTTAACCATCCTACAATAAAGAATACAATTGCAAAAAAGAAGTATTTTATATAAAAGATGATAAAAATGATTGCGAAAATAATACCTATCATAATCATAAGGCGATATAAGAATTTTTCATATCCTTTGATCACTTCACTATCTGATACAGGCCAAACCTGAGGCCATAGTCCATACGCTTGCTGCGTATAAAACTGAGACATTTGCAATAAAATAATATACATAAATAAACTACCAATAATAATAGAAACAAGTGGATGAGACAGCCAAATCATAAGTACAAGTGCAATGACAACAAGTCGAAGAATAATACTTAATGCATCTTTTCCTCTTACAAAACTTCTCACAAATAAATAAAGATACATATTGTGCGAATTAAAACGACGTCCTTTGGGTGTGGGTAAAAGAAAATCTAAATATTTGCGTCTTGCTGCATTTTCTTTTAAATGCTTAACATCTGTAAACATATTTACAAATTTATAATAATTTGTATGATGTCTTTCTTCTACTGAAATCAACTGTTCCCATGGAAATAACGTAAGACTCTTAAATTTAGGTATAAGGTACGCCATGCCAAAGAAAATTATTGTTAATAAAATGGCAAAATATAATTGTTTCCCTAAAATTAGATAATACGTTATAAAATTAAGTGAAAATATTAAGACATTTAATATCCATTGAGACAATCTCGCACGATACCATTGCCATTTTAAGCGTAGTCCTAAAATAGGATGAATAAGCGCTAAAACACTCATCACGATATAAGATACAACTAATTGTTGATTAAGCTTATAAAACAATGGAAATAATACAATTAATAACACTATTTGTAATATTATACGGTTAAAATAACTATATCTTAGGCCTAATTTTATATAATCTTCCATATTCTTCTCAAAAGGAAGCAAAAATAACTTGTCAGCATCTTTTAAAAATGTTCGAAATGGAAAGATTGAAGTTAAAGCAATTACAATACTTGCTAAGAATGCATAATCTATATTTTTAGGAATATGTTGTAACCATTGACCATAACCTAATATGAAGGCTCCTAATAAAATAACTAAGAATACAGTAAAGTGACCATTAAAAATAAATTTATTATAATAATGTTTTTCTTTTTTTATTGCGTCATAACGTTGTTTAAATAATGCTATGGCTTCATTATTCATGTCGTTTGACCACCTTGCGTAACATGGATATAAATATCATCAAGAGTTTGATCTTTAAGCCCCGTTTGTTCTCGTAGTTCCTCTAAATTTCCAAAAGCAACCACTTTTCCTTTATCTAAAATAATGAATCGATCACAATATCTTTCAGCAGTTGCAAGAATATGGGTACTCATTAGTACTGTACGCCCTTCATTTTTCTTTTCAACCATCAAATCAAGCATGGATTGTATACCTAATGGATCCAAACCAAGAAATGGTTCATCAATAATATAAAGTTCAGGATCGACAATAAATGCGCATATAATCATTACTTTTTGTTTCATTCCTTTTGAAAAATGGCTAGGAAAAACATTAAGTTCATTTTCAAGTCTAAATGTTTTTAGTAGAGGACGCGCACGTTTCATTGCTTCTTCCTTACTTATTTGATAAGCCATAGCAGTCATGGCTATATGTTCTTCTAATGTTAATTCTTCATAAATGACTGGTGATTCAGGAATATATGATAGTTTACGACGGTAGATTTCGATATCATCATTAATATTGGTATCTGAAATAGAAAGTGTTCCTTCCATTGGCGTTAATAATCCAAGCATGTGCTTAATGGTCGTACTTTTTCCAGCGCCATTGAGACCAATTAATCCTACTATTTCACCTTTTTTTAATTCAAAATTTATATTTTCAATAACAGGACGTTTACCATATCCTCCTGTTAAATGTTCAACTTTAACTGTCATAAGGCACCTCCATGAGTTATATTGTACCAAAATCATTATATAACTACTAAGGTTTGCTATAACTCATTAGCGAATTTTTAAAATAACAATGTTATAATAATGAGTAAAAATAGGTTAAAGGAGTGCATTTAATTATGTCAGAAACTGTTTTTGGTAAAATTCTTACTGGTGAAATTCCAAGCTATAAGGTTTATGAGAACGATTATGTTTATGCATTTTTAGATATTTCTCAAGTTACTAAAGGACACACACTTTTAATTCCGAAGAAAGCTTCTCCTAATATTTTTGAAACTGATGAAGAAACAATGAAACACATTGGAGCTGCTATTCCAAAAGTAGCAAATGCCATTAAAAAAGCATTTCAACCTGATGGATTAAACATTATTCAAAATAATGGTGAATATGCTGATCAGTCAGTATTTCATTTGCATTTCCATTTCCTACCTCGATATAAAAATGATATCGATGGTTTTGGTTATCAATGGGAAACTCATGAAAATGAAATTAGCGATGAACAGAAAAAAGATATTGCTGAACAAATTAAAGCTCAATTTGAATAATTCTGCATATTGAATATCATTTATGGGTAATATAAAATGAAATCAATATGTCAATGTAATAATTATAGTAAGTAGCTTAAGTCAATCGTTACTTACTTCATAAAATGATATGATTTATTCTATAATCGACATAATAGTGAGGAGAATAAAAAATGAAAGTTACACGTGTATTATTTGGTATCGGTGTGGGACTTGCTTCTGGTATTGCTGTATCATGGATGAATCGTGATCAACAAAGATATAATGCTAATGCCTCTGGACAAAAAGTTCCTACTGGTGCTCGCTCAGAATTAGAACGAGAAATCGAAACAATTAAACGTAGTTTCTATAATATTATTGATTATAGTAAGCAAGTGAAAAATGACGGTGTACAACAAGGTAGCGACATTGCTAACGAATTTAAGACTTTAATCGGAGATTTTAAATCTGATATCAATCCTAATATTGAAAAATTAAAATCTCATATTGAAAATCTTCAAAATCGTGGCGAAGAAATTAGTAATACATTTTCAGAAGATAAGAATAATAACAAATAGAACTCTAACATTGAGCTCAATTTGGCTATGAAGAAATTTATATTAATAGATTTCTTTATGGCTTTTTTTATAAATATACAATCTAATATAAAAACATTGCTCTATATTACAATAGCTATTAAAAATTGTCTTGACGATAACTCAAGTTAGTTAGATAATACCTATCGTATATTAAACGACCTATTTTCGAGGTGGAGTTATGTTTTTATGTAAACGTCATATAGATATCCATGCGCGATTTGGTGTTCCAAGAATTGCGTTTTTAAGTATTGTAACAACTATTATTGCGTTTTTAGTTAGTTATGAGATTATGTATTATTTTGTAAAAACGCCTTTATCAGATAAATACTTTTTACTTCTAATATTATTTATCATTCTTATGTACCCTATTCACAAAACAATACATTTATTCTTCTTTTTACCTTATATTCATGCGTTTAGATGGCACAAGTTAAATAAGAAAAAATGGCTTCCTTATTTTAATACGTATGTGAATACGCCTGTCCGCAAGTTTTATTTTTGCATTAATCTTATTTTGCCATTTTTAATAATTACAAGCATTTTAATTTTCCTAACTTATCATTTTCCAAGTTATGGACATTATTTTATGTTCTTATTTGCCTTAAATCTTGGTTTATCAGTTATGGATTTTTTATATTTAAAAATTATTCTTTTTTCAAAAGAAGGACAATTTGTTGAAGAACACCAAACAGGCATTAATTTACTGACAAAAGTGCCATTCCATTCAAAGTTCTAATATATAAAGAAGGGTAATTATAAACGTATTCACTCAAAATTAAAATACAGTCTACTGGTTATTTTGAATATATTAAAAAGAGTCCGGGACATAAAGTATCTAGAT
>NZ_KV792035.1:2152-20751 GCF_001808085.1 Staphylococcus sp. HMSC14C01 | reverse complement strand
TGTTAGGAATTATGTCCCAGCCTCTTTTTTATTTATGTCTAATCACTCGCATTACTTTTAACATACTGTACCAGAGAGAACTATCTTTTCTATACACCAAAAATCGCGGTTCCCACTGGGGACTATATTTTTCTTTATATCTTCGTAACCCCTGAAAACGATATAAACCATTAAAATGTTCAAACACACGTCCCGCAATACGTTCTCGTAAATAAGAATAATCGAGTTGACCTACATTTGATAAGGTAGCCATACCCATGTTAAAAGCTTTATACCCTTTTTCTTTACCCCATAATAACATATGTAGATATAATCCATCCATTAGAGGTAAATCTAATTCAGGTAACCAACGAATTAAATCTACTGAAATTGCTTCGTTATAGTATGTCGGCATTAATGTACAAAAAGCAATAATCTTACCTTCTTCATTTTTCATAATTCCAATTGGGGCTTTATCTAAATACTGTTCTGTAAATTGCCCAACAGAAAAATGCATTTCAGTACGTCCATCGAGCCACTTATCACTTACTTTTCTAAGCTCTTCTATAAACGCTTTAGAAAATGGTGGTTCTATAATGTCAAATTTAATATTTAAATCATTAAATTTATTCAGTGTTGCTCTAAAACCACGTCGTTTTTTTCCAGAAGTAGTAAATTGTGTTAAATCAATAATAGCCTCTTCGCCTAATTTAAAAAATTGATTTCCAAAATTATGATACAACGGCATAAAACGATCAGATACTTGATAGAAAATGACATCATAACCTAACTTTTCAGCATAACTATAGAAATCAGCCAACAATGATTGGAATGATGCTGTATTTCCAATTGGATCTCCCAATACGACCAGCGCATTTGATTTATATCTATACATAAGAAAAGCTTGTTCACTGTCATACATAAATACATCTTTATCACCGCTATATATCAAATGACTTAAATAATTCCCTCCATATGTTTCTATGATTGATTTACATTGAGAATATTCTTGTAATTGATGTGGGCGTTCAAAGCGACGACCAAATAACCATGCAATACCAACAATTAATAATATAACAACTATCACAGTTAACCAGAAATAGTATTTTAATAATGACGTATCCATTTCCAAGTGATATAAATCTAAAGCATATAAAGTTTCAGAAATAATGAAATGATTAATATATAAAACAATCACACTAATGACTAAGGTAAATATTAAGTTTTTTAATCTAAATGGACGTTTAAATACTTTCGCACGTCGATAAGCTAAAATAAGTAAGATAAAAATAATGATGAGCCATGTAAGTAACATGATAGAAGCATACGTATATAACGTTGCAAGAAATATTAACACAAGTGAAATCATTGAATACATAATTGCTCTCTTACTTTGCTTATATATACCCCTTACATTAACAAGTAATATTAAACATGCACTTGTATGAATAGACAACATGATATAGTAAATAAAATGATCAGCATCATATAATCCATCATAAACAATCGTCACATTATTAATAAAGAAAATAAAACTTGTTAATAGTGCAAGAATAGATAAAGCAAATGCTGGGATTTTTGAAATAATATCTTTTTGATAAGACAGTATGAATGAGGTAACATCTTTAGCGGGTACAAAATATTTAGATTCTTCAAAGTACTTACGCGCAGAATTGCCAAATTCAAACGTAGATAGAATTAAAGCAATGATAATAGGTACAAAATAATAAGCAAAACGATATAGCAGTAAGGCAATCAATATTTTTTCTTCAGGAATATCTAAAGATTTTAGTCCTAATAAAACAACTAAATCAAATGCCCCGAATCCACCTGGAATAAAACTAATCAGTCCAGAGAGTGCAGCAATAATAAAAATACCAAGTAATGTTGTAAAAGCTACATGAATATCAATAATCCATGCCGACAAGTAAAGTACAACAGCAGCAGCTATCCATTCAATACTTGAAACAAGCGTGCAATATATCCCTACCAATTTATTATGTTCAGTAACCGGTTTAACGACTGTATACACTATAAAAATAGGTAAAAATAAAGCGACTACGTACAATACCCATTTTACAAAACGTACTTTATCAAGAATATGAGAAGCATCGAAAATATGAAGTACGACTAAAATAGATAAGAAGCTTAAACCAGTTAACATTGAAACTAATATGATTGAAATAGCGTGAAGTAATCTTTTTCTATCAGAAGTATAATTTTTATAAATAAATGTTCTAAATCCTGCGCCTATAAATCCACCAAATCCAACAATAGCATTAAATGCATTAATAATATAACTCAAACGAAATACTTTGTTCAGTGGTATACTCAACTTTAAAGTTTTAACAAGAATGACATCATATAAACTTAAAAGTAGCATTGATGCGCCACCACATATAAATAAACCAATTAAAAACCATCGATTGATTTTACTAAATGCTTCTAATGTTTGTTTGAAGTTAATATGTGACAATTCATGATATAAAGTAGCAACTACTACAATAAAAAGTGTGATAGCAAATACCACTTTTAATATAGATATTAATCTATTTTTATGTTCTTCAGTCATTATTCATTATTATCCTTTACATTATATTAATATAAAATATATCATATCATATTCTAGTTATATATCTTTAGACTATTGAACTAACATAATTGTAAGATAAAAGAGAGTGGAAGAGAATTCATCGTCCCACTTTTGCAAGATGATTAGTACTATATTAAAAAGCCTAAGACAACTCATTATGTCTCAGGCTTTTTAATATAGTGCTTTATTCTGCTTCTGTGTAATCTTTATGTTCTTCCTTTTTAATTTCATATTGACCTGCATCGTCACCATAATATTTATTGTAACGACGTTTAAATAATAAGAAAATGTGAGAAGCTAATACTTTTAAAATAGCATAGCCAGGAATACCTAAAATAACTCCTACAATACCTAACAAATTACCCGCACTTAATAAAATAAAAATAATTGTTAGAGGATGAATTTTTAATGTTTTCCCCATAATATTAGGAGAAATAAAATGACCTTCAATAAATTGAACTAACGTCCACACAATAATCAATTTTAATAGCATAAACGGTGAAGTAATAATCGCAATAATAATTGCCGGAGAAATTGCAATTGTTGGTCCTAAGTATGGGACTACACTCGTTACTGCAGCAATTGAAGCTAGAACTAACCCATAATCCAAACCAATAATCGAATAACCAATAAACAATAAAATACCAATACAAAATGATACAATAATTTGGCCTTGAATATATGATCCGACCTGTACACTCATTTTTTCTAATAAATCATGATAGTCTTTTCTAAATTTAGGTGGCATAATTTTAGTTGTATAGTCTCTAAATTTAGTTCCATCTTTCAACATAAAGAATAATACAAATGGTGTAGTTGCAATCACAACACCGACATTCACAATAGCTTCTGCAAATGTTCTAATTTTAGTTCCAAATCCACTAAAATAATCTGACGTTAACGATGGAATCTTTTTAGAAGTAGAATCAAGCCATTCCTGAATTTGATTATAAAATGAAGATAAAATAGACATATGTGTTACTTTATCAATAGCTCTATTAAATTTTTCAATATATTTTGGGAAGTTACTTGCAAGTTGTTTAATTTGATCACCAATCACAGGAATTAATAAATCGATAATTAATGTTGCGCCTCCAATAATCACTAAAAAGACTATTATAATTGCTAATAATCTTGGAATATTATAACGTTCCATCAAATTAATTACTGGATTTAACAAATAATACAAAATAAGCGATAAAATAATTGGCGCTGCAATAGTATTAAAGATAATGACAAAAGGCTGAAAAACATAAGAAATTTTGTCAAAGATGAATATAGTAATACCAAGTAATACTAATGAAACTAGCGCAAATAATAAATCTTTACCACCCAAAAACTTCATAAAGCGTGTTTCAGAAAAGCTTAGCTTATTAGTTTTCTTTCCTTCATCCTTTTTGTGGTCCATTGACATATCATTTTCACCGTACCCTTTAATCTAAAATAAAATAATCTATATTATATCATACCATGTAGCTTATTCATTTTGTGTGTTATTTTGAGATTGAAAATGATAAATATGCAAAGCTAAATAAACAATTTCTGAATCATCTATATCAATATCTAGATCTTTTTGAATAACTTTAGAAATCTTATATGCTGTACTATAACAATTAGGGTAATATGTTTTGACCATATTGATAAACTCATCTTGTGCATGAACGTATTCCTTTTTATTTAAACGACGAATTAGGAATTGAATATGTCTAATAAATCGTTGATATTGAACAGTTCGAGGATTTACAGGATACCCTATGTCATTTTCGATAATTAATACACATTTACTTATCATTTTATTAATTAAAGATATTTCACTCATAGGTAAATCTTCTTTATTTGAAGCAATATGCAATGCTATAAAACCTATTTCATCATCAGGAAATGTGACGTCTAATTTCTCATTTAATCGCTGTATAACTTGTGTGGCGATATCATATGCCTCACTATATAAATGTTTAGTTTCCATTGCAAAGGGATTACTAATTATTTGATTTTGTTTTAAGCGTTTATATGCAAAAGTAATATGATCGGTTAAGGCAATGACTAGTTGTTTATCATCTTTCATATAAGTTGTACTTGTAATATAGTTAACTGATTCAATAATTGCCTGTAAGACCTCTTCATCAGCTATTTCAACTAGAGATTTATAATATTCTTGTTGTTGTTTTTGATCTAATTTATACACTTTCTCAATAGAAGCATTATCATCTACGACCATTCCAGGCTTTTTATTAAAACCAATGCCTTTACCGATTAAAATAACTTCTTGATTACTATTGATGCATATGATGACGTTATTATTTAAAATTTTTGAAATATGATATTTGCTCATCATTATCATCCTTTTTTACTATTAAAATTATATAGTTAAACATTATATTTGAAAAGTCATTCTTTTAAAAAACACTTCTTTCTCGCATTACTCTAAGAGATGGAGAAAAGAAGTGTTGATTTAAATTATTAATGTTTTTTAGATATTTTATCTTCGCGTCCCCAAGATTCAATACCAAATAAATTAATCTCAAGGTTTTCTGGTTTAAATACCGGTTTTAAACCGGCACGTTTTTGTTGAATATAATCTTTCATAACAGCAAATGCAATATTTGAAAGACCTATAATGGAAACAAGGTTTACAATGGCCATTAATCCCATAAATAAGTCCGCTGTACTCCATACGGTTTCAGTTTTAACAACTGCGCCTATAAATACTAATACAACAACTAAGCATCTAAAAATAAATAAAATTGCTTTATTTTTAGATAGAAATTCTATATTAGATTGTCCGTAATAGTAATTACCAACTACAGAAGAAAATGCAAATAGAGTAATCGCGACAGTTAAGAAGATACCACCTGGAGAACCAAGATGTTCATTCAATGCAGATTGTGTAACTTCTACACCTTGTGGCGCTTTTTCACCAAATTTTAAGCCTGAGTAAAGTAAAATCATAATAGCTGTTGCTGTACAAACAAGCATTGTATCGAAGAAGACACCTAAAGATTGAAGTAATCCTTGTTTTACTGGATGTGGTACAGCAGCAGTAGCAGCCGCATTGGGTGCTGAACCCATACCTGCTTCGTTAGAGAATAAGCCACGTTTTATACCTTGTAAAATCGCTGTACCTACCGCGCCACCAGCGACTTGTTCCATTCCGAACGCACTTTTAATAATTGTACCAATCATTGGAATGATTTGATCAAAATTCATTAGTAAGATAAATAAAACTATACCAACATAAACGATAGCCATTATTGGAACAATTAAAGATGACAACGTTGCAATACTACGTACACCACCGAAGATAATGATTGCTGTAATGACAGCCAAAATAATACCAGTAATGACTGGACTAATATGATATTGTGTTCTTAAAGATTCAGCAATAGTATTCGATTGAACAGTGTTAAATACAAATGCAAATGTAACAGTAATTAACACAGCAAATGTGATACCAAGCCATTTTTGATTTAAACCTTTGGTTATGTAATAAGCTGGACCTCCTCGGAAGCCACCTTCTTTATCATGAACTTTGTAAACTTGTGCAAGTGTTGCTTCTATAAATGCACTCGCAGCTCCGATAAATGCGATAATCCACATCCAAAAAACTGCCCCAGGACCCCCTAACACAATTGCTGTTGCTACACCAGCAATATTTCCTGTTCCAACACGGGAACCTGCACTAATAGCAAATGCTTGAAAAGGTGAAATACCTTTCTCTCCATTTTTCAAAGTTTCTGGTTTTTCAACTAATGCTCTAAACATTTCAGGTAACATTCGTAATTGAACAAATTTAGAACTAATAGTAAAGAAGATACCTACTGTCAATAGTAAACCTATTAAATACTGTGACCAGATTAAATCATTTCCAACTTGAACAACAGATTTAAACCAATCAGGTATTAAACTATCAAAATCTCTCAATTAAATCCCTCTCATCAAAATTATTGTTATGATATACATTACAAGAGATTTATATTGTAGTATTAAAGGTCAAAATGTACATGTTTTTCATGTCATCACTTTGATATACTTATCAACAATATAAATCTCTTGTGAGTTATAAATAGTTAAATATTAAATTAATTTTATCATCTTATGAATTACTTGAAAACAAAAATTTTAAAATCATATTAATTTATTATCATTGATTTTACATTTCCAAATTCATTTGTATCAACTACAAATGAACCATTTGTATATTGTTCAGAAAGATGAATATTAGAAATTTCACCTGTTTCAGCATGTTTATCTGAATAAAGTGTATAGTATGTTTCATCTCTGACAACATATGCAGCTACAATACGATGAGGATTTTTTTTCAATTCTTTTAAAAGTGTAATACCTCTTTGTGCGCGTTTGGCATCTTGTAATATATCTTTAGCAATACGTTTTATTGCTCCTCTTTGGGTAGCCATAATTATTGAATTATTCTGATCAACAGTATCAGTCATAATAACATAATCTTCATCTTTTAAATTGATAGATTTCACCCCAGCCGCTCTTAATCCTGTATCTGAAAGTTCTTCTGTAGAATACGTTAATGACATGCCTTTATGTGTAATAACAGTAATCATTTGTTCTTGAGTTATGCGAAGTACATTTACCACTTCGTCTTCATTTTTTAATTTTGTTGCAATGAGTGGCTTATTAAATCGCGTGGTTTTAAATAATGATTGATTACTTTTTTTAATCATGCCATTACGAGTTGCAATAATATAAAATGCTTTACCATCAAATGTTTTTTCGTTAAATACATCTATAATTCTCTCGTTTTCTTCTAAAGGCACAATTTGCGATACATGCTGACCTAACTCTTTCCATCGCACATCTGCAATTTTATGAATTGGAATAAAGAGATATCTTCCTTTATTTGTAAATACTAAAGCTGTATCTTGAGTATTTACAGTTTGGTATTTGAGTAGACTATCTCCCTCTTTTAAACCTACTTCTGTCACACCACTTGCATTAAAGCTACGTGTAGACGTACGTTTTATATATCCATGTCTAGTCACACTTAAAACCACTTCTTCACTTGGTACAATAACTTCTTTATCAATTTTAATTTCTGATATTTCCGCTTCAATTGAAGATAAACGTGATGTTTTAAAACGTTTTCGAATCTCTGTAAGTTCTTTTTTAATAACATTTAATAATGCGTCATGGTTATCAAGAATATTTCGGTACGCTTCTATTAATTTTTGTAATTCTTCATGTTCTTCTTCAAGTGCAACAATATCAGTATTAGTTAAACGATATAATTGAAGCATCACAATGGCTTCTGCTTGTGCTTCAGTAAAGTCAAATTCTTTTACTAAATTATCTTTTGCATCTTTTTTATTTTTAGAATGACGAATCAGCGCAATCACTTCATCTAATATAGATAAAGCTTTCATAAGACCTTCTACAATATGCATGCGCTTTTCAGCATGATTTAAGTCGTATTTTGTACGATTAGCTACAACTTCAATTTGATGATTTAAATAGCTGTCAATAATTTCACGTAGACCCATTAATTTTGGACGTCCATCACTAATAGCGACCATATTGAAATTATAAGTAATTTGTAAATCAGAATTTTTATATAAATAGTTTTTAATAGACTCTGAATTAACATCTTTTTTTAATTCAATAGCAATTCTTAAACCTGTACGATCTGTTTCATCACGTACTTCAATAATACCATCTACTTTTTTATCAGCACGAAGCTCATCAATACGTTTCACAAGCGAACTTTTATTCACTTCATAAGGAATTTCTGTCACAATTAATTGTTTACGTCCATTTCTTAACGCTTCTTCATCTACTTTTGAACGAACAACAATTTTTCCTTTTCCTGTTTCATAGGCTTTCTTAATACCATCAATACCTTGAATAATACCGCCTGTCGGAAAATCAGGACCTTTGATATATTTCATTAATTGATTTACTGAAATATTAGGATTATCAATATATTTTAATGTTGCTTGAATTACTTCACCTAAATTATGTGGAGGAATATCAGTAGCATATCCTGCCGAAATACCAGTCGAACCGTTTACTAGTAAATTTGGAAATCTTGCCGGTAACACCATAGGTTCAAGTGTTGTGTCATCATAGTTTGGTATAAAGGACACTGTTTCCTTATTAATGTCACGAACCAACTCCTCAGAAAGTTGACTTAACTTCGCTTCTGTATAACGCATCGCAGCAGGTGGATCATTATCAATACTACCATTATTACCGTGCATTTCGATTAATACATGACGCAACTTCCAATCTTGGCTTAAACGTACCATTGCATCATAAACTGAAGAATCACCATGTGGATGATATTGACCAATAACATCCCCAACTGTTTTCGCACTTTTACGGAAATTTTTATCATACGTATTGCCACTACTATACATAGCAAATAAAATTCTACGTTGTACAGGTTTTAAACCATCACGCACATCCGGTAACGCACGTTCTTGAATAATATATTTACTATATCTTCCAAAGCGATCACCAATAACATCTTCAAGTGATAGGTCTTGAATTATCTCACTCAATTGACTTCCTCCTCATCATATTCTTCAGTATCAAGTATTTGAACTTCTGTATTATCTAAAATACTTTGATCTTCTTGCATGCCAAATTCAACATGATTTTCAATCCATTCACGTCTTGGTGCAACTTTATCTCCCATTAATGTTGTTACACGTTTAGAAGAACGTACTTCATCATCGATTTGGACTCTAATCAACGTTCTTGTCTCAGGATTCATTGTAGTTTCCCACAATTGCTCAGGATTCATTTCACCTAAACCTTTATAGCGCTGTAAAATAAAGCCTTTACCTAATTGTTTTTGAAGTTTGTCCAATTCATCATCTGTCCAAGCATATTCTACTTTTTTAGATTTCCCTTTACCTTTTTCTAATTTGTATAACGGAGGTAATGCAATAAAAACACGACCTGCTTGAACAAGAGGTCTCATATATTTGAAGAAAAATGTTAATAATAACACTTGAATATGGGCGCCATCTGTATCAGCATCAGTCATAATAATAACTCTATTATAATTACTATCTTCTAATTTAAAATCATTACCAACACCAGCACCAATTGTATGAATAATTGTATTAATTTCTTCATTTTTGAAAATATCTTCAAGTTTTGCTTTTTCAGTATTAATCACTTTACCTCGTAAAGGTAAAATAGCCTGGAATTTTCTATCTCTTCCAAGTTTAGCTGATCCCCCTGCTGAATCACCTTCGACAAGATATAATTCATTTTTCTCAGTATTCTTACTTTGAGCAGGCGTTAACTTTCCTGATAATAATGTATCTTTACGTTTGTTTTTCTTACCAGAACGTGCATCCTCCCGTGCCTTACGAGCCGCTTCTCTTGCCTGTTGCGCTTTAATAGCTTTCTTCACAAGTGATTTAGATAATTGTCCTTTTTCCTCTAAATAATAAGGTAATTTTTCAGAAACAACAGAATCTACTGCACTACGCGCTTCTGATGTACCAAGCTTAGATTTAGTTTGTCCCTCAAATTGCAGTAATTCTTCTGGAATACGTACAGAAATCACTGCTGTTAATCCTTCTCTAATATCATTACCATCTAAGTTTTTATCTTTATCTTTAAGTTCATTGATACGGCGTGCATAGTCATTAAATACGCGTGTCATTGCTGTTTTAAATCCTACTTCATGAGTTCCGCCGTCTTTTGTACGTACATTATTAACAAAACTTAATATACTTTCAGAATATTGATCATTATATTGAAAAGCAACATCTACTTCGATTCCATTTGCAGCACCTGTAAACGTCGTAACATCATGCAATACTTCTTTACCTTCATTGATATAACTTACAAATTCTTTAATACCTTCTTCGTAATGATAAACATCTTCACGTTCTTTTCCATCACGTAGATCTTTCAATGTAATTTTTAAGTTTTTTAATAAGAATGCAGATTCTTGTAAGCGCTCACTTAATATATCAAAATTAAATGCCGTTGTTGCTTTAAAAATACTTGAATCTGGTTTAAATGTGACTTTTGTACCTGTTTTCTTAGTTTTTCCCGCTTTCACTAAACCAGAAGTTGGAATACCACCATCCTTAAAAGATTGCTTATAAATTTGTCCATCTCGATGAATTTCAACTTCTAACCATTCACTTAAAGCATTAACTACGGAAGCACCAACACCATGAAGTCCTCCAGAAGTTTTATATCCACCTTGTCCAAATTTACCTCCAGCATGTAATACAGTAAAAATAACTTCTACAGTAGGTTTACCAGACGCATGCATACCAGTTGGCATACCTCTCCCATTATCTTCCACTGAAATACTATTATCTTTATTGATTGTTACATCAATTTCATTACCATAACCATTTAAAACTTCATCGACGGAGTTATCGACAATTTCATATACTAAATGGTGTAATCCACGTTTATCAGTCGACCCAATATACATCCCAGGACGTTTTCTAACTGCCTCAAGTCCTTCTAATACTTGAATCGAATCATCTGAATAATGATTTGTCATTTTTGTTGCCAATGCGTTCGCCTCCTACAAACGTACGTTCGTTTTTTTAACTTTACAATAGTTATTCTTATATAAAACGCATTAAAATGCAAGTATGAGTTCTATAAGATAAACATTTAACTTAATATATAAGACGTTTTTTCAATTTTTAATCGTTGTCAGGAATACTTTGTGATAAAATATACCTACATTATATAAGGGATGTGTAAACAAATTATGATGATAGTTCTCATGTTGATTTTAAGCTATCTCATTGGAGCTATTCCAAATGGTTATGTTATAGGAAAAGTTTTTTTTAAAAAAGATATTAGAGAATTTGGAAGCGGTAATACTGGTGCCACAAATAGTTTTAGAGTTTTAGGAAAACCAGCTGGATTTATCGTTACTTTTTTAGATATATTTAAAGGATTCATTACTGTATTTTTCCCGTTATGGTTTCCAGTGCATGCGCAGGGACCAATTAGTACATTCTTCACACATGGATTAATTGTCGGTATTTTTGCAATAATTGGTCACGTTTATCCTATTTATCTTAAATTTAAAGGAGGTAAGGCTGTAGCCACAAGTGCCGGAGTTGTGTTAGGAGTTAATCCAATCTTACTTTTAATTTTAGCAGTCATATTCTTTGGAATTTTATATTTAACAAAGTATGTGTCATTATCCAGTATTATTGCGGCAATCAGCTGTGTGATAGGTTCATTAATTATTCATGATTACATATTATTTGGAATGAGTGCTTTTGTATCAATCATTTTAATTTTTAGACACCGTTCTAATATTGTTAGAATTTTTAAAGGTGAAGAACCAAAAATCAAATGGATGTAAAATGGATGATCTTGCACCAAATGTGAAGATTCAGTTTAGTTCTATTAATTAAATATGATAAACGGTTCATGTTTAATCATGAGAACAATATGTTTTAATTCAAACAATTTTTGCATTATAAATATCATAATTATTAATATAAAGGATGGTTCTTACAATGAAAATCAAATTGACTGATGAAGCAGTTGAATGGTTTAAAAATGAATTAGATTTACCTGAAGAGAATAAAGTCTTACAATTTTATGTGAGGTATGGTGGAGAATTTCAACTTAAACAAGGTTTTAGCCCAGCATTTCGTGTGGAATTGAGCAATGATGTTGAGATAGGTTATCACGAAAATTATAATGATTTAATTGTTGTAGTTTCAGAAGATGACTTATGGTATTTTGAAGATCATGAAGTTCTAGTTGAAAAAGTAGACCATGAAGACGAAATTGTTTATTCTACAACTAATTAAAAAAAGACCATAAATATCTAATATTTACAGATATTTATGGTCTTATATTTATATATTCAAATCGCTACGTTGTGTGACTTCTAATTCCTTACCTTCGTTATTCAATGCTTCGACTTCACTATATACTTGATGCCATTCTGGAAAATAACGATCTAAACGAATTGGTCTGAAATCACTTGCTTTAATACATAATAGCTGAGTGGAACCTGTGGTAGCTAATTCCCCTTTTTCATTATATACTTCATAACAGTACGTTGAACGCAATCTTGAATAATGTTCTACCCATGTTTTCACTTTAACTTTTTCAGGATAAAAAATGGATTTCTTATATTGAACTTGTAAATCCACGACGGGTGAGATGATACCTTCTTTTTCCATATCTGCATAACTAAAACCTAATTTACGAATATAATCAGTACGAGCAACTTCAAACCATGTAGCATAATTCCCATGATAAATTACTCCCATTTTATCTGTTTCTTGGTATCTCGCTTCAATTTCAGTCATACTATAAATCATATTTATGTACCTCTTTCCAATTAAGTTCACTTTCAATATTAACATAAAAAGGATGATTGCTATAGAATTCCCATTTACTACTTTTATTACTGAAATAGCTCAATGACACGAATGAAGAAAAAATCCTTAGATGAGATTGCCATCTAAGGATTCAAAATACATTCAAATTTTTAAATACTTTTTCGAATAATTGTATTATTGAGCAAGTTTATTTCTTAATACCATTTGTAGAATGCCACCGTGACGATAATAGTCGATTTCAACTTGTGAATCAAAACGAACAATGACATCAAAATCAACCACTTCTCCATTTTCTTTTTTTGCATGAACTTTAATAATATCATGTGGTTGTACATCTTCGTTAATATCTACAGAGATTTCTTCTCTACCATTTAGACCAAGTGAATCAGCTGATTCTCCATCTTTAAATTGTAATGGTAATACACCCATCATAACTAAGTTAGAACGATGAATACGTTCATAACTTTGTGCTATTACAGTTTTAACGCCTAATAAATTAGTACCTTTAGCAGCCCAGTCACGTGAAGATCCCATACCATAATCGTTGCCTGCTAATACTGCTAAGCCAGTGCCATCTTCTTTATATTTCATTGCAGCATCATAAATTGGCATAATTTCATCAGTTGGCCAATATGTTGTAAAGCCACCTTCTGTACCTGGTGCTAATTGGTTTTTAATTCTAATATTCGCAAATGTACCACGCACCATAACTTCATGGTTACCACGACGAGAACCATATGAGTTAAAATCACGAATAGCTACGTCATGATTTAATAAGTATTTACCTGCTGGTGTATCTTTACCAATAGCACCTGCTGGAGAAATGTGGTCAGTTGTAACTGAGTCACCAAATTTACCCATTACACGTAAATCTTTTAATGGTTCAATGGTACCTGGTTCTTTTGATAAACCTTGGAAGAATGTTGGATTTTGAATATATGTTGAATTAGGATCGAAGTTATATAATGGAGAGTCAGTAACATCAATTTCATTCCACATTTCATTGTTGTTATATACATTTTCATATTCTTCTTTAAATAATTCAGGTGTGACAACACTATCTACTGTATCAGCGACTTCTTTAATTGAAGGCCAAATATCATTTAAGTATACATCTTGACCATCTTCACCTTTACCAAGTGGTTCATTTTGTAAATCAATATCAACTGTACCAGCTAAAGCATACGCAACGACTAATTGAGGTGAAGCAAGATAGTTCGCTTTAACTAATGGATGGATTCGACCTTCAAAGTTACGGTTACCAGATAATACAGAAGTAACTAGTAAATCTTCTTTAGCAATAGCTTTTTCAATTTCTGGCAATAGCGGTCCAGAGTTACCAATACAAGTTGTACATCCATAACCTACTAGATTAAATCCTAAATCATCAAGATATTTTTGTAATCCAGAATCACGTAAATAACCTGTCACTACTTTTGAACCTGGTGCTAATGATGTTTTAACATATTCAGGCACTTTTAATCCCTTTTCAACTGCTTTTTTCGCAACTAAACCAGCACCTAACATAACGTAAGGATTCGATGTGTTTGTACATGAAGTGATCGCTGCAATAGCAATATCTCCTGTTTTCATAGTTGTTTCAGAACCATCCTTAAATTGAATATGAGCTGATTTATCAAATTCTCTTTGATCCAAACCATGACCTTGATTTCCAGCAGGAGCAGTTACAGATTTTTCGAATTCTTTTTTCATATCACTTAAGAAAATTAAATCTTGAGGACGTTTAGGACCAGATAATGAAGCTTCAACTGTCGATAAATCTAAATGAATTACATCTGTATATTGTGGATCTTCTTTATCTGATGTAAAGAACATATTGTTTTGTTGTAAATAAGCTTTGACTAACTCAACGTGCTCTTCAGAACGGCCAGTTAATTTCATATATTTAAGTGACTCTTCATCAACTGGGAAGAAACCACAAGTTGCACCATATTCAGGAGCCATGTTAGCAATAGTCGCTCGATCAGCTAATGGTAAATCGGTAACACCAGGACCGAAGAATTCTACAAATTTACCAACTACACCCTTTTTACGTAGCTCTTGAGTTACTCGTAATGCTAAGTCAGTGGCAGTTGATCCTTGAGGTAATGAATTAGTTAAGCGTACCCCAATCACTTCAGGAATTGGGAAATATGATGGTTGACCAAGCATACCTGCTTCAGCTTCAATACCACCGACACCCCAGCCTAATACACCAATACCATTTATCATAGTAGTATGTGAATCTGTACCAACAAGCGTATCTGGGAAAGCAGTTTGTTCACCGTCCACGTCTCTTACATGAACTACCTTAGCTAAATATTCTAAGTTAACTTGGTGTACGATGCCTGTTGCAGGCGGTACAGCATTATAATTATTAAATGCTTTTGTCGCCCAGTTTAAAAATTGATAACGTTCATAGTTCCTTTCAAATTCTAATTTCATATTGCGTTCTAACGCACGTGGGTTTGCATAGCTATCTACTTGTACAGAGTGATCGATGACTAAATCAACCGGTACTTCTGGATTGATTTTATTAATATCTCCACCTACATCATTCATAGCTTTACGTAATGAAGCTAAGTCAACAACCGCAGGTACCCCTGTAAAATCTTGCAAGATTACACGAGAAGGTTTGAAAGGTACTTCTCCTTCATTACCTTCTTTACCAAAATGGGCTAATGCTTTAATATGATCATCTGTAATAACAAAGTCATCTTCTTGTCTTAATACTGATTCTAGTAGAACACGAATAGAATAAGGTAACTTACTAATTTTAGTTAAACCTTGTTCTTCAAGACTTTTTAAATCATAATATGTATATGATTTACCTCGAACTTCAAATGATTTTTTTGCTTGTTCTTTAATGTTAGAAGTCATTTGATTATCCCCCTTGAATATTAAACATTCATAATTATACTTCTTTAATTAAATTGTATAATTATATGTTTTTTAAAACAACTATATATCACTAGAATTTGAGTGATTTGAATTTTGGTTTTATAATCAGTTAATATAAGAAATACTTATCATAGTACATTTAAACTATAAGTATTTTTTATTAAATGAGAATTTTTTTCAATAAGCTAAATGAAATAAAAAGGAAAGTAGAATAGAAATTCATTTTGAATTTTTGGCTCCAATATCAACATATATTGGATGTGGATTTTCTTTTGAAAGTCTTTATATTTCGATCTAACTATATTAAAAAACGCCTAAGACAAATAAGTTGTCTTAGGCGTTTTTTTTAATTATTGTTCTGCTTTCTCTGCATTACGTCGATTTTGACGTTTTTCTAATATATCAGATTCATAGTCTTTTTGTTGATATTCAATATATTCTTTTAGTCTATGTTTATTAGGCTGTAATGTTAATCCTAAGAATTTGCGTTCTTGGTTAGCATCTTTATAGAAACTAATCATCATTAGTATGACCACAAAGGAGAATGGTAATGCACTAATAATTGCAGCACTTTGTAGTGCGCCTAATGCTTCTGCGCCATCTCCACCACCTGCTAAGAGTAAGATGAAGGCAATAAGAGATTGTGCAATACCCCATGTTACTTTTACCACGTTAGATGGTTCTAATGAGCCATATGTTGTTTGCATACCTAATACAAATGTTGCTGAATCGGCTGATGTAATAAAGAATGAACCGATTAATATAAGTGCAACAAGTGATAAAATCATTCCTAAAGGTAAATGATTAAATACGCCAAAGAGTTGCGTTTCTGCTGACATCTTGAATAGCTCAGAATGTTTTTTACCCATTTCAATACCTAATACGCCAAACACACTGAACCATAAGAAACTTACTAGAGCCGGAACAAGTAATACACCTGAAATAAATTCACGAATTGAACGTCCTTTAGACACACGTGCAATAAATACACCTACGAATGGGCTCCAGCTTAACCACCAGCCCCAATAATATAGTGTCCAAGAAGACATCCATTCTCTTTTTTGAGAATTTAATGCTGCTGTATCAAAACTGTTGAATAAGAATGTATTGAACAAACTACCAATTGAACTTGTAAACATGTTCAAAATTAATACAGTCGGTCCAACAATTAAAGCAACAATCATTAATATTGTACCTAAACCAATATTAGCATTACTTAAATATTGAATTCCTTTACTTAGACCAGACCAAGCACTAATAATAAATAAAATTGTAACAACAACAATAATAAGTGATTGAACCCATACATTATTTGGGACACCAAATAAGTAATTTAAACCACCGTTAATTTGTAATGCACCCATACCTAATGATACAGCTACCCCTACTACTGTAGCGAATACTGAAAGTACATCAATAATCGTACCAATAGGTCCTTCTACTTTATCTCCAAGCAATGGGCGTAATGTTCTAGAAACAAGTCCTGGTTCATCTTTTCTAAATTGAGCGTATGCTAAGGCAAGAGCTACGACACCATAAACTGCCCAAGCATGAAATCCCCAATGGAAGAAAGTAGAACGAAGTGATTCAGTAAAGGCTTCTGTCGTTTTTGGACTAGCAGTTGGTGGTGCTGCAAAGTGTGACATAGGTTCTGCTGCACCATAGAATACTAAACCAATACCCATACCTGCACTAAATAGCATGGCAAACCATGAAATCGTATTAAACTCTGGTTTATCATCAGGTTTGCCAAGTTTTAATTTCCCAATTGGACTGAAAATTAAAAAGACACAGAAGAAAACAATAATAGTTGTAAGTATTAAATAATACCAACCAAGTTTATCAGTAATCCATCCACTTATTGAACTAGTAATTGAATCGAATTGTTCCGGTACAATTGCCCCAATTAGTACAATAATCGCTACGATAATCGCACTATAAATAAATACCGGCGAAAATTTCTTTCCTTTCTTACTTGATTCAGAAGAAGAATTCATAACTAATATAACTCCCTTCATCTTAATATTAAATTTTTTCAAAATGAAAAATACACAATTAATTATAAAAATAATTAATTAATTTTTCGGTAAACCACTTTAATATAATAACAAACGTTTTAATATTAATCAAATTTCATTAATTTTAATATTTACTAATTTATTTATGTTTTGTATAGTATATTATATAAAAATTAAATAAATAGGAGATTACTATGCTAAAAGAATTTAAAGAGTTTGCATTTAAAGGAAATGTTTTAGATTTAGCAATTGCTGTAGTTATAGGAGCAGCATTTAATAAAATTGTATCATCCTTAGTAACTTATATTATCATGCCATTGATTGGTAAACTGTTTGGTTCGGTCGATTTTGCTAAAGATTGGCAACTTTGGGGCATTAAGTATGGTCTTTTCATTCAGTCAATTATTGATTTTATTATTGTTGCTTTTGCATTATTTATCTTTGTTAAGATTGCCAATACAATTATGAGAAAAGAAGAACCAGAAGAAGAAATTGATACAAATACGGTATTACTTACAGAAATTCGAGATCTTTTAAAAACAAATAAATAAATCCAAAGAGTCCGGGACATAAAGTTTCTAGATAAGTGAAAAAAGACAATTTCTATTGAAATAATATAGAAATTGTCTTTTTTATAATTTTTTTGATTATTTTCAGCTCGTCGAGCTGCTACTTTTCTTATATTAAGTGTCATTAATAAAAATCCTAGTTCTCTTTTGACTTTATTTATCCCTCAAATGGACATTCGAGTGAAACCCAAAATAGCCTTCA
>NZ_KV792035.1:1888-2132 GCF_001808085.1 Staphylococcus sp. HMSC14C01 | reverse complement strand
CTGAACAATCATCACATTCATATAATTTAAAGTCCCGTTTAAAACCATATTTATCATGACGATAGGCATATCTTTTAAAACCTAATCGCTTTTTGTTTGGACAAATGTATTCATCGTTAATTTCGTCATAATCCCAATTTTGAGTATTAAAGATGTCACTTTATACTTTTTAGTTTTATCTTTTTTCAACATACCGTAAGTTATAAGCGATGTTCGATTAAAATCATCTATAATTGCCATATAA
>NZ_KV792035.1:798-888 GCF_001808085.1 Staphylococcus sp. HMSC14C01 | reverse complement strand
TTTTCATTATTTTTTTATTTGTTTTTGAATTGAATTTCATCCATTGGTGTTTCAAAGAACATTCTGAACAATCATCACATTCATATAATT
>NZ_KV792035.1:0-778 GCF_001808085.1 Staphylococcus sp. HMSC14C01 | reverse complement strand
AGTAAGATTTTGATACACATGATAAGATAAAAAGAATTGAGAATTTGTCGCTATTTGTAAATGATAACCTGGCTTGAGTTGTCCATTTTTCATATGATCTTCTTTCCATTCTCATAAATGTGGCCTCATGATCTGTTTTAGAATAACTATTTCTATTGCTTTAAAATAAATTTTTAGCCTTCGTATTTATGCTTTCGCTCAGAGTAATTATTAATTTGCTTTTTATATTTTTTAATTTTAGTTCTTTTGAGCCGTATTTGTTTTCTTATTTTAGTACATTTTTCATTATCGATATGTTGATTTAAATCTTCGATTTCTTTATCGAAATGACTACCAATCAAATCTATTTCTTTTTTTGTTAAGTCATTATCGCGATCTTCTTTAATCTCAGGTATGATTTTATTTGTCACCCATTCATGATAGAGCACTTTAGAATCTTCATTCTTCCTTGACTCATGGTTTTGAATACTCTTTTTTCATACAAATGTATATCGATTGGCATTCGCCTCAACTTTCGTACCATCAATAAAAATGGCCTGATCATCTATAAGATGTTGTTTCAAACACTGACTATGAAATTGAATAAATAATGATTCTAATAAAGCATCTACTTTTGGATTGACTCTAAATCGATTAATCGTTTTATAAGAAAGCTTTTGATTTTGTGATAGCCACAGGTATGATGTTGCACCACGATGATGTCTGAATTCATTGAATTCAGTCTTAGGAATGGTTTCTACAATATTATTGACATGTCGTGAAATATCATTTGTGGGGA
>NZ_KV792034.1:0-8471 GCF_001808085.1 Staphylococcus sp. HMSC14C01 | reverse complement strand
TTATAACACTGGTTAGTAGAGGAATGCAAAACTATCAGAATTTCATCTGTAATAAAGTATTTAATTTGATATATTTAATATAATATTAAGGCAACGGAGTGATAATATTGAATATCATAAAAAGACAATGGAATAGTAAAGTACAAGCCATGCCAAGGATACCGAGAAGTCAAAATAATAATGGATATGTAGAATCTTTAATCAAGATCCTCAAAGCAATAGAAGAAGGTAAAGAAAATAATCATATTTTAGAATTTGAAGGTAGTAAAAGCTCCAATACATTAAATCATTACTGTATTAAACTTAGACCAATTGGAATAGTTGAATTAAAAAATAGTAAATGGTATATAAGTGAAGAAATATCTGGGTGGAATAGTGAAAACATTAGAGACATACTTCCTGAAATTTTAAATGCCAAAGTTAAATATATATCTGAAATGCTAAATTTTATAAAAAAACCCAAAAAAATAAATGTCATTTTAGAAAATGCCAAAGAAAAATATAATATGACGTGGAAAGATAATAATCAAGTCTATGATAGACTACACTGGTTTATGGATTTAGGTATGGTTGAACATATTGGATATGAAAAAAAATACGTACTTACAAATCATGGTGAAAAATTTCTGAAAGATCATCCCCCAATTGAAAATTCAGAAGTACTGCGATTTAAGTATGATCAAACCGAAACTGAAACCGAAATTTATATACCTGAGTTTTTAAATGATACGTACACATATAAATGGTCTAGTGATATAAATAGAAAAAGTAATATAGGATATGTTCCTGGTGGATTAGAAAATGCAGCAAATACCATACGAGACACTTTAGATTTAGCTCGTAATTATACTGATTTTAATAGTATTTATGATTATCTAAGTTCAACATATAATATAAGTGAAAATTCTAATGGACAGTATATAACATTTTTAATTCGTTTAAATATATTAGAGAGAATAGGAGAAAAGACTTATAAAACATCTGAATTAGGTTTGGAATTAATAAAATCTGAAAATATAGATTTTAATATAGTATTTATATTACATAGATACTATAACTATATTTTTGAAATATTGTATTTAATTAAAGATAAGAATATGACAGTAAGAGAAATAGCAACAGTAGGTAAAACTAAATTTAATATGCCTAATGAGTCGGTTGAACAAATAAGAAAAAGAATTAATTATTTGAAAAATGCTTCTTTAATCATTGAGGATATGGGTAAAACCTTCAAGTTAACCCAAAGAGGTCATCTTTTATGCGACAAATTACATCAATACTACGATAATATGATTGAAGAAACAACAAAAATCATTAATGATAAAGACGAAAATGCTAAAAAAAATGATATATATAATTTATTATATGACTTACGAACAAGTTCAATCGATTCTAGTAATCCAACTAATTTTGAAAAAGTATTGCAAAAATATTTTGAAGAGCTTGGCTTTTTTAGTGAATTAATAGCTAAATCGGGTACTACTGATATTTTATTAACAGCACCTACAGCACCTAAATTTACATATAAGGTTAATATCGACGCAAAAACCAATAGAGAGGGAAAAATAACAGAAAGTTTAATTGACTTCGAAACATTAAAAGAACATAAAGAAAAGCATAAAGCTCAATACGTAGTGGTAGTAGGTAAATCATTTGTAGGATCAAGACTTATTAAAAGAGCTGAAAGTAATGGTATAGCTTTAATTGATGTTGATGTCTTGGAAACTTTATTAAAGAACCATCAAAAGTATCCATTACAAGCTATAGAATATTTACCAATCTTCCAACAAAAAGGAATAGTTAACTTAGATGTATTAAATAAACAGTATAATATTATGAATAGACAAAAAGATTTATTTAAATTAATAATTAAAATTTTAATTGATAATAGTAATGACGATTATTCAGGAGGTATTATTTCTTCTGAGGTTATATACTTTATGATAAAACAAGAAACTCACAATTTAGATATCTCGATAACAATGAAAGAAGTAAAGGATATGTTATCTTTGCTTTCAAATTCTCTTATCGATTGTGTAGGTAAAACTAAGGAAGGCTATTATGCTAAAGGATCATTAAAAGATGCAGCTTTAAAATTTAGATTTTATTATGATGTATCTGTAAACTATTAAAATCTTGGTTCTGTTGCATCATGCAGATATTATTACAAATAAAAGCACTCTACTATATCAAATAGTAGGGTGCTTTATATTAAATGCTATTTATTTAAAGTTCTATACTATTCCTATCGATAAACACATTTATTATTTGAATAATAATCCCTATAATAACTATAGCAAAAAAACAATAAATTAATATGTTAGTTGAAGCTCCTTGTGCAAGTAATAAACCACCTAATGCAGCGCCAATCGCACTTCCTAAATAATTTAGAGAGCTATTTAAGGCCACAGATGTGCTGCCATGTTCAGAATGATTTTTTAATAATATATGTTGCTGTGGTGCTTGAGTAGCCCATCCCATTGCTCCCCATAGTATGAACGGTATAAGTCCTAAAATAGGAATTTTAATAAGTGTAGGAATTAACCCTATACTAATCCCTAAAGTGACTAAAATGATAAGCATCAAAATTTGGGTGTTTTTAAACTTATCAATGACTAAACCGACTCCAAAACTTCCTAATAATCCTCCAATTCCCCAAGTAGTTAAGAAAAGTGTAATGTAGTGTGGTGAAATACCTTCACTTATAACTTGAGAAAGATAGGTGTATAAACCTAAGCTTGCAATTGCTGCACATACAGTTACAGAGACCACTCTTAATACATGTAGATCTATAAAAAGTGAGAATCTTTCTTTCAAGCTAGGTGCTGAAGGCATTTTAAAATCAGGAAGTAAAAAATATATACTTATAAAGGCAACTATACTTAAAATTACAATTATACCTATAGCAAACCTCCAATTAATTAAATTAGCTAATTGTAAGCCTATGGGAACCCCAACAACCGTACCTATACTCATGCCTCCAACTATAAAAGCTAATGCTTTTCCTTTATTTTTTTGACTTACTAAATGTCCACCCGAACTAACTGCCATAGGAGAGAATAATCCTGCACCTAGTCCAGCTATACATCTGGATAAGATATATATTGAATAGTTTAGAGATAGCATAGTAATCAAATTAGCTAATCCAAAAGTTAATAAAGCCAGTAAAAGAATTTTTTTCACAGAATACTTAGCTAGTATAGTTGAAAAAACAGGGGCTGATAAAGCAAAAAATAATGTAAAAACAGTAACGCCCTGCCCTATTTCAGCACTACTTTTATTAAAACTTTTTCCTATATCAGGTAATAGTCCAGCTACAATATAAGTATCCATCCCTAAGGCAAACATACCTAATGTTAAAATCCAAATTTTCTTCATAATTTAATCATTCCTAACAAATATATTTATGTATTTTAGCGTAGTATTATATTGTAATTAATGGAATAATGAATACATTAAGAGTGGTATTAAAGAAAAGTTAATAGAGGGAGTAATATATGAATATTGAATACATAGAGGATTTCATAAAAGTTGCTGAATATCAGAGTCTTAACCATGCTTCTAAGCTACTTAATATCAGTACCCCAGCACTTAGTAAGAGAATTAAGCGTGTTGAAGAATACTTTGAAGTTGACTTGTTTTATAGAACCTCTCGAGGCATATTTTTAACTGAGTATGGTGAGTTAGTTTTGAGTAAAGTTAAGATTATAAAAAGCGATATAGACGAATTAAAAGCAGAAACTTCAAAAAATGGAGATGCAACAGTTAGAGTTGGTCTATTACCAAGCTTTTCATTGTATAAATGGACTGAGCAAAAAGAAGCATTGATACATCAAAGGCTCTCCATAAAAATTGAAAGTAACACTCAAATTTTACTTGATCACTTACATAATGGAGATATAGATGTAGTTATTGGAGACATAACTGCTACAGAAAATAATCAACTTTATAGTAAAGTTTTATATCGTGAAAAATATATGGTGGTCTTTCCAAAAACTAGTGATTTAAGACTATCCGATAGTATATTTGCTAGTAATTTAATAAATGAAAAGATACTTCTTCTTAATCCACCATGTGATACTTTATCTTTTATACAAAAACATCTCTCTAAAACTAAGATGAATCTTGAACATAAAAATGATTTAGAGTCCATACTGGCTAGTGTTAATGCTGAACAAGGAATAACAATAATTCCTCAATCATTAATAATACGAGTTGAAAATATGAATCTTTTAATCAGAGAATTGGAAAATCATTCAAGGGAAGTTGGACTCATAGCATATAATAAAGAAATATTGCAAAAAGTATGGAGTATTTTAAGTTAATACATAGTGTGATAAGAGTCTACCCTAATTGAACAATTAGGAGCCCTTGTAAAATACAGTTTCTAAATGTATGATTAGGGTGTATGAGAAAGGGTGTTGAAAATGATAGTTGGTTATGCACGAGTATCAACCATTGATCAGAATTTAGATAGACAGATTGAAAATTTAGAAGCATTTGGTGCTGAAAAAATATTCACAGAAAAACAATCAGGTAAATCGATTGAAGATAGACCTATTTTTATAGAAACATTGAACTTTGTAAGAATGGGAGATCGTTTAATCGTTGAATCGATTGACCGTCTAGGAAGAAATTATGACGAGATTATTCAAACGGTGAACTATTTAAAAGAAAAAGAAGTTCAATTAATGATTACAAGCTTGCCTATGATGAATGAAGCAATTGGTAACCCATTATTAGATAAGTTCATGAAAGATTTAATCATTCAAATTTTAGCAATGATTTCAGAACAAGAAAGAAATGAAAGTAAGCGTAGGCAAGCACAGGGAATTAAGGTAGCGAAAGAAAAAGGTATCTATAAAGGCAGACCTGTCCTTTACTCACCAAACGCGAAAGACCCACAGAAACGTTTAGTTTATCAACGTGTTGTAGAAATGTTAGATCAAGGAATTTCTATTAGTAAAATTGCTAAAGAAGTAGATATTACAAGACAGACCGTATATCGAATTAAAAATGAAAGAACAAAATAATTAATAAAATGAGTAAAAAGTGATTGTATAACACATTAGGAAATGATAATATGTTATACAATAACCTGCTTCTTTTAATTTAAAATTCTAAACTTTATTAAACTGTAAAAATGATAATTTCAAACTTCTTCATATTTTTCCCTTTAATAAGATATGAAGACGAAACATCTCTTCCAAAAGATAAGTAAAAAAGTGAGCGTTATTATCTATATAGACAATAACGCTCACTTTTAGTTTCATTGTTATTTTTCCAATCCATCAGTTAAAACATCTAAATTATACTCTAAATATTTAAGATAAGTATCAGCTACGCCACCTTCTTTACTAATTTCATCAGAGTAAATTGGTTTCTTGTAAATTGATACGCCACTTTCTTTAGATACGGTTTCCATTGGACGCTTATCTACGTTTGATTCTACAAATAAGTGAGATGGCTCATTTTTATCAATAAATTTTACTAAATCTTTGATTTGTTCTGGAGATCCATTCTCGTCCGTGTCTATCGCCCAAATATAACCTTCTTTTAGGTCATAACGGTCTGTTAAATATTGGAAAGCTTGTTCACTCGCTACAAAAACACGATCTTTCTTAGGAATATCGCCTAATTGTTTTTCATAATCATCTTCGATGTTATGTAATTTTTTTAAATATGCTTTTTCATTTTCTTTATAATAATCTTTGTTTTTTGGATTTCTTTCAGATAAAGATTTCGTGATATTTTTAATCATTTTTTCTCCTACTTTCGGATCAATAAATGCATGAGGGTTCACTTCTTTTTTGCCATCTTCATCTTTAATGTATTTAGGTTTAACACCTTCTGATGTTTTTATCGCATTTTCTTTTGAAAAATCAGAAGACTCTAAAGCTTTAAATAACCAACCTTTACTGCCACCTTCTAAATTCAATCCATTATAGAAAACCAAATCGGCACTCGAGATATGTTTAATGTCATCTGGTTTAGGATCGTAGTCATGCGGGTCAGTGCCTGTAGGCACTAAATTTTTAACTTCAACGTGCTCTCCGCCAATTTCTTTAACCATATCATCAATCATAGAAAAACTTGTGACCACTTTGATTTTATCTTTATCTACTGATTCTAATTCTTTATCTGAATCACCGTCTTTATCTCCATTACTACAAGCTGCTAAAACAACAGAAAGTGTAATGGTGAATAAAAATAATATCACTTTTTTCATTATAAAAATCCTCCTAAGTTAATGTTTAATCATTCTCCACAATAGCCCATTTCTAGGTGCTAAGAAGAATGTGATAATAAATATAGCTGTAATAACTAATACAATAACCACACCTGAAGGTAAGTTAAATGTAAAACTAAAGAACAACCCAATAATAGATGAAATAGCACCTATCAACGCTGATAAAAGAATCATGGTTGATAGTCTTTTAGTCAGTAAATAAGCTGTCGAAGCTGGCGTAATCAATAAAGAAACAACTAAAATAACACCGACGGTTTGTAATGAGGCAACAGTTACTAACGTTAATAACACCATGATTGTGTAATGGATGAATTTTGTTGGTAAACCTGAAGCTGCAGCCATGGTTGGATCAAACGTTGATAGTAAAAATTCTTTATAAAAGATCACTACAATAATTAAGACAATCGCAGCGACAATAAATGTTAATGTTCGATCCTGTTCTTTAACTGTCAGTACATTACCAAATAAAATTTCCGTTAAATCTATGGACGATTGCGCTTTCGTAACAAGTAAAACCCCTAAAGCTAGAAAGGCAGAAAAAACAATACCTATAGATGAATCGCTTTTGATTTTACTGTTTTGGTTAACGAAACCGATTCCTAAAGCTGCCATAATCCCAAAGACTACCGCACCGTAGAAAAAATTAATGCCCATCATATAAGAAATAGCTACACCCGGTAGAACTGCATGTGAGATAGCATCTCCCATTAGCGCCAAACTTCTTAATACGATGAAACAACCAATAACGCCACAGATGATTCCGATGACAACAGAAGTTACAAGTGCTCTTTGAAGAAAACTAAACTGAAATAACTCATGTATAAATTGACTAATCATTTTTATCCCCACTTTCAGAAGGGATCAAAATATTTGTGCCAAAGGCTTGTGCTAAGTTATCTCCCGTAAACACATTTTCAACAGAACCAAAATCGATTAAATGTTTATTTAAAAGAATAAGGCTATCGAAATATTTACTGACTTTGGATAAGTCATGATGAACAATTAAAATTGTTTTTCCAGATTCAGCTAGTTCTTTTAATAAATCAACAATGATATTTTCACTTGTAATATCGATGCCAACAAAAGGTTCATCAAGTAATATCAAATCTGTTTTCTGAACTAACGTTCTAGCAATTAACACTCGTTGAAATTGTCCTCCTGATAGCTCCCCTATTTGTCGATCTTTATATTCCGACATATCCACTTTGTTAAGGGCTTCTGTTGCCATTGCTTTTTCTTTTTTCCCAGGTAACTGCCACGGTTTTAACCGAGGGTATATACCTAAAATGACACAATCTAAAACTTTCATAGGAAACGTTGTATCGATATTACTTTTTTGTTCGACGTATGAAAGATTTTTAAGTTGCTTATGTATAGGCTTACTTTTAAAAAATGTTTGTCCTTTGTGTGGTATTAAATTAATCATTGCTTTAATCAAAGTTGATTTACCTGCCCCATTTGGGCCAATAATCCCAACAATTTGTCCTTCTATCATTTGTAAAGAAACATCTTGTAAAGCTCGGGTTTGATTATCATAAACCACTGACAAGTTTTGTACATCTAACACGCTATTCCCTTCTTTCTTCACTTGCGTAAATAATATATTTAGGTTATCCTAAATATATTATTTAGGTTATCCTAAATATATTATTTAGTCAAACGAAAATTTGAAGTTTGGCTAGCTATTTCTGCTTTAAAAATCAAAATTGTAGGTGGGATCATGATTACTGATGCGCAAAAGAAATATTTGAAAATTATCTTCCAATTAGGTGGAGACATTGAGCTAGTGTCTAATAAAATGTTATCTAAAAAGTTAGGAGCAGCGCCCCCTTCAATTAGCCAAATGTTAGATCGATTAACCGAAGCAGGTTTTGTCAAAAGTGAACATTATCGTGGTGTTATGTTAACTAAGAAAGGATTAACTTATACGATAGAAATGACTAACAATCATGAGATTATTAAAGCGTTTTTCATAAAAGTATTAAATATCAACTCTTCTGAAGTCAACCAAGAGGTTGATTTAATCGAAAATCACGTATCAGATAAATTTGTTCAACGTTTATCTGAATACTTAAGAACAAAACAATTTTAAAAAGGATGATTAACTATGAAGCTTTTTAATAAAAAGTACAGTACAAAGCAACAATTATTCTCTCCCAGCCCTCAAAATAAGAATACGAATCATAAATAAATGAGGCTGGGACATAATTTCTAACAAATT
>NZ_KV792033.1:0-9973 GCF_001808085.1 Staphylococcus sp. HMSC14C01 | reverse complement strand
TATTTTGTTAGGAATTATGTCCCAGCCTCATTGTTTATTTAAGTTTTATTATAATTTTTTTACGATAGCTATTAAAATGAATTGAAGTGGTAATCTTAAGTATAATGCCCACTTAGGAACAGATTTATTTCCTAATGGTAATTGCTTTCTTGCCATGTAAATGTTTCCTGGAAAAACCGCAAGTAAAAATGCATTAATACCTTTTTTCAACCAATCCGCAGGTTTTTTAGCTAATAACATAACTCCAAAGAACATTTCAAATACGCCTGTCACTAAAACTGCTGTTTTTCGTAATGGTAAATACTCCGGTACAATCGATCTAAATTGACGTTCCTTTGTAAAATGTAGTATTCCTGCTGTTCCAAATGCTAAACCTAACAAATATCTCATTATTTTCATAATTATTCAACTCCCATTTCTTTTAAATAACTTTTTCCGTATTTTGGCAATTCAACATTGAAATTATCTGCGATTGTTGCACCAATTGAACTAAATGTAGTATCTCCTGATAATTCATGGTATGCATCTATTTTAGGGCTAAACATAAGCACTGGAATATATTCTCTAGTATGATCTGTTCCCTCTGCAATTGGATCATTACCATGATCAGCAGTAATAATCACTAAATCATCTTCTTGTAAATTATCAATTAATTCTGGTAAGCGTTCGTCAAAATCTTTAATGGCTTGTGCATAACCTTCTTTATCACGACGATGACCATATAAAGCATCAAAATCAACAAGATTTAAGAAACTTAATCCATTAAAGTCTTTTTTGACAACTTCTATTAACTTATCCATGCCATCCATATTATTTTTTGTACGAATGGCTTCAGTTACACCTTCGCCATCATAGATGTCATTGATTTTACCAATAGCAATAACATCATAATCACTATCTTTTAATGTATTCATAACAGTTTTACCAAATGGTTTTAAAGCATAATCATGACGATTAGATGTACGCGTAAAGTTTCCTGGTTCACCAACATATGGACGTGCAATAACACGGCCAATTAAGTACTTAGGATCCTTAGTTAATTCACGAACCTTTTCGCAAATATCATACAATTCTTCAAGTGGGATAATATCTTCATGTGCAGCAATTTGAAGTACTGGGTCTGCACTAGTATAAACAATTAAATCCCCTGTTTTCATTTGATGTTCGCCTAATTCATCAATAATTGCAGTACCTGAAGCAGGTTTATTTGCTACAACTTTTCGACCTGTCATTTCTTCAATCTCTTGAATTAATTCGTCAGGAAATCCATTTGGATAAACTTTAAATGGTTGCATGATATTTAGTCCCATAATTTCCCAATGTCCTGTCATCGTATCTTTTCCAACAGAAGCTTCACTTAATTTAGTATAAAAAGCACCTGGTTGTTCAACTTTATTGACTACTGGCAAATCTTCAATATTACCTAATCCTAATTTTTCTAAATTAGGTAATGATTGGTTAAAACCTTCTAACGTGTGTTTTAATGTGTGTGAACCTTCATCATTAAAAGCTGCAGCATCAGGTGCTTCACCAATACCTACTGAATCCATGACAATTAAATGTACTCTTTTAAATGGTGTCGTCATATTTAACACTCCTACTCTGTAATTATTTTATGAATTAATGTTGGTGTTTTTGCTTGCGCTTTAATTTCGATACTTTCGTCAAGTTTCTTAATTACATCATCAACATTTTCACGATTACTGTGAATCGTTAATAAAGACTCTCCTTCATTGACGTTGTCTCCTACTTTCTTATTCAACACAATGCCAACACTTAAATCTATGTCATCTTCTTTCGTTTGTCTTCCCGCACCTAACATCATTGAAGCAACGCCAATTTCATTAGCAATAAGCTCTGAAACTACACCACTTGATTTTGCTTTATAATCAATTTGATATTCGGCAGTCGGTAATAACTCCGGTGAATCGACAACTGAAGCATCGCCACCTTGATTTTCTAAAAATGTTTTGAATTTATCTAATGCTGAGCCATTTTCAATGGCTTCATTGAGCAATTGACGCGCCTCTTCAAGTGTACTTGCTCTTTCAGCAAGTACGACCATTTGTGAACCAAGCGTTAATACTAGTTCAGTTAAATCTTCAGGTCCTTGACCATTTAATGTATCAATCGCTTCTTTTAATTCTAAAGCATTCCCAATCGCACGACCAAGTGGTTGGCTCATATCTGAAATAATAGCCATTGTATTTCTACCAACATTATTTCCTATGCTAACCATAGCATGTGCTAAAGCCTCGGCATCTTCTAATGTTTTCATGAATGCACCATTTCCAGTTTTAACATCTAGGACGATTGCATCAGCACCCGCGGCAATTTTCTTACTCATGATAGATGATGCGATTAGAGGAATAGAGTTAACTGTTCCTGTAACATCTCTTAATGCGTATAGTTTCTTATCTGCAGGTGTTAAATTGCCTGTTTGTCCAATCACTGCAACTTGATCTTCATTAACAAGTTTAATGAAGTCCGCTTCAGAGATTTCAACATGAAACCCATCAATAGATTCTAATTTATCAATCGTACCACCCGTATGTCCTAAACCACGGCCACTCATTTTGGCAACTGGCACTCCCACTGCAGCTACTAATGGTGCCAACACTAATGTCGTCGTATCTCCAACGCCACCAGTTGAGTGTTTATCTACTTTAATACCATTGACTTTTGATAAATCAATAACATCACCTGAATTAACCATTGCCATAGTTAAAGCTGCACGTTCTTCTTCATTCATATCTTGGAAGAAAATCGCCATAGCTAAACTTGAGGCTTGATAATCTGGGATATCTCCTTCCGTGTAGCCTTTGATAAAGAATTCAATTTCCTCTTTAGATAATGATTTTCCATCGCGTTTCTTTTCAATAATATCTATCATTCTCATCATTCTGAACTCCTCTCAAAATAAGCTGTTGTATCTGTATGCTGTTACATCAACTGCATGATTAATAATCAGAATCTGACTCTAAACCTTGAATAATTTGGACACCAGCACTCGCACCTATACGTGTAGCGCCTGCGTCAATCATTTTATTGAAATCTTCTAAATTACGTACGCCACCTGAAGCTTTAACCTCTAATTCGTCTCCCACAGTGTCTTTCATTAATTTCACATCTTCTGGTGTAGCGCCTCCCCCAGCAAAGCCAGTTGATGTTTTAACGAAATCTGCACCAGCAGCTTTTGCTAGTTCACTTGCTTTCACTTTTTCATCGTCTGTTAAAAGAACAGTTTCAATAATAACTTTCACTATTTTTCCATTAGCTGCGCCAACTACGCCTTCGATATCTTTTTGAACGTCTTCATATCTTCCATCTTTAAGTGCGCCTATATTGATAACCATATCAATTTCTGACGCGCCATTTTTAATCGCATCTTCTGTTTCAAAAATCTTTGTAGCAGTTGTTGTAGCTCCAAGTGGGAACCCAATCACTGTACATACAAGCACATCAGAATTCACAAGCTGTTCAGAAGCATACTTAACGTGGGTTGGATTAACGCAAATCGATTTAAAATGATACGCCTTAGCTTCAGAAATAATTTTATCAATCTGTTGACGTGTTGATTCCGGTTTTAAAAGTGTATGATCAATATATTTTGAATATTCCATAAAAATTTCCTCCAATGTATTGCTCGAAAGCCAACTGTATTAACATAATTTATATGTTTCTCTCATTTATATAGTACAAAAATTCGCAAAAATTTTAAACAAATGTTATCTTTATTTTGAATAAAAATGTTAAGGAGAAGATATTCATGACAAACGGTACACCTCATATTCAACCTAATGGAACTAAAATTGCTAAAACAGTATTAATGCCTGGGGATCCATTACGTGCAAAATATATTGCTGATAACTTTTTAGAAAATGTTGAGCAATTTAATGAAGTACGTAATATGTTTGGATACACTGGCACATATAAAGGTAAAGAAATCTCAGTAATGGGTTCAGGTATGGGTATTCCAAGTATTGGAATTTATTCGTATGAGCTTTATAATTTCTTTGATGTTGATACAATTATTCGAATTGGTTCATGTGGTGCATTACAAGAGAATGTGAATTTATATGATGTCATTATTGCTCAAGCTGCTTCAACTAATTCAAATTATGTAGATCAATTTAATATTCCTGGTCACTTTGCTCCAATTGCAGATTTTGAGTTAATTACTAAAGCTAAACAAGTTGCTGATGATATCGGAGTAGTTACACATGTTGGAAATATTTTATCATCAGATACGTTTTATAATGCCGATAAACATTTTAACGATAGTTGGAAGAACATGGGTATCTTAGGTATTGAAATGGAATCAGCTGGCTTATATTTAAATGCAATTCATGCTGGTAAAAAAGCATTAGGTATTTTTACTGTAAGTGATCATATCTTAAGAGATGAAGCTACATCAGCTGAAGAACGTCAAACATCATTTACTCAAATGATGGAAATTGCTTTAGAAATCGCTGAATAATCACTTATCAATGTTAATATTAAAAGTTAAAAGAGCCATTGTAGACGTTTTATCGTCCACAATGACTCTTTTTAAAATAGAATATTTAAACTAAATAAGATTTAAACATCCAATTATGTTTATCTACTGATGTTTGCATACCAATAAACATATCTTCTGAAACATCGTCTCCTGCTTCTCCTGCAACTTCAATTGCTTTTCCAAGTTGTTTAGAAATTTGAGTTAAATCTTCAGAGAAAGCTTTAACCATTTCTTCAGCAGTGTAATGTGTCTCTGCTTCTTTTACAATTGAAAGTTCTAAACTTTCTTTTAATGTTGCTACTGGGTTACCTCCAATTGCTAGAATACGTTCTGCTAAATCGTCTACATATTGACTAGCTTCATTGTATAATTCTTCAAATTTTTCATGTAATGAGAAGAAATTAGGACCTTTAACATACCAATGGAAGTTGTGTAATTTTGTATATGCTACTGTCCAGTTTGCTACTTGTTGATTTAATTCTTTTACTACATCTTGTTGAGTCATCGAATCTCTCCTTTTTTGTACTTTTATACAGCCAAGTTTCTCTTTTACAATCATAATTATATTATAATAATTATAATCTGTAAAGTCATTTTACACACGCAACTTAAAAACACTAATATTTATGAATAAATATATAGAATCATTATCAAAAGTTTTATAATATATAATCAAAAAATATAGATATTATCAATTAAAAAATAGTTTTCTCATTTATTGTCTATCATCATCAATAAAGAATGATTTTTCATATGCGTTTGGTTTATGCCAATGTGTTTTCCACATTTTATCTCTATTATTAGCAAACAGTCGATAACCTAAATTTCTTATTGGTAATGGCATTACTCTAAGTAGTATGCCTAACCATTTTTTACTACTTAATGTTGTGATTAATTTTGCTACTGCAGTAGTCTCGTAATATAAACGATCTCCTTCTTGTAGTATCACACTATTTTTATTTTTAGCTTCGGGATGTTGTTTAAATAAATGTTGTCCCGCTTCTCCTTTTAACGTCGCAAACTCATAATTTTTAGGTAAACCATGTTGTATTAGCCAAATACAATAATTATAACAATACACACAATTTCCATCGTAATAAACGATTGGCATGTTCCGTCACCTTCCTTTTTAACCTATTTAATATATTCCTTTTACAAGGACTCATTAAACACAAAAAAAGTGGATATAGAATTTATTTCAAATTCTATATCCACTTTAACTAATTATACATTATGCTGTTTTTATCTAACTTGTTTGACATTATGCATCATGGTTCACTTTTACAATACGTGTATATTTTAAAAATTGTTGTGAATATTTATTTTTGATATCTTCTAACTTTTCGTATGTTACGCCAATAATATGCCAATTAGGATTAAAATGATAAAAAGAATTTTTTTCACGAGACCAAGTAATCATGTTACCGTCTTTATTATATCTAGGTAATGTAACTTCGTACCCTTCTAAAACATTAATATAAGTTTGAAATATATCTGGATCAAGTCTATTAAAGTTATCAATCACTAAGTAACTTTTGTCATTTTTAGGCATAAGTTGTGTAATAAAACCTTCTCTATAATATAAAGCACCTGTCTCATTAGGTAGATATTTGCCATATAACATATCTTCACTAAAGTCAGGGTGACCACTAGTAATAACTGGATTAGCATTCGTTTTTTGTAAAAGATTATTGGCTGCTTTCAAACCTTCTTCACGTTTATCTACAACGAGTAAAATAAAAGGTTTAATGGTCTCATCATGATCCGTATTGAATCCTGGTTTTTTAATAGTCTCAAATGGTGTTCTAATCCCATCATTTTCACTCATGTCTATAATAGCATCGTATTGTGCTTGACTCATACTTGCTATTGCTTGCTTAGCATTTTCTTGTAAAAAGTATAAGTTCTTTAATTTAGGATGTTTATTTAGTGCTCCTAATGTAACAGGAGTGATATTCTTTTCATAATAAATCTCAATTGCAGTACTATTAGTACGACCAGGAATTGGAGGTTTTTCATGAATATGACGAGATACTTCACCAATTCCTACGACCGATTGATTACTATTCTTATCATAAAATATTAAATTATCCCCTACTTCTAATTGGTTATAAAAATGATAACCATTCCGTTTAATTCCATTATAAGTATGTGTAAAAATCGTATAATGAGTATCAGGTTCAAATTTTTCAGTTTCAGATAAAAAGAAATATCGAGGTAATTGAATGTTACCTTTTCCTAACTCAACGATTAATTGAAACTCCTCTTTTGTGAGTTGATTTATTAACGTTTCACGCATATTATTCATTCGATAATCTAGCACTTCACTACGTTTTAAATAGTCAGTAGTTAAAGGCTTTAACTCTTCATTAAATTTAAATTCAACTCTAATTTTATTTTGTGCTCCTGTTTGAACACTAATAATTTCCCCAATTCCTAATAATCCAGTATCTGTTTGTACTTGATAAAAAATCACTTGATCGCCAATTTTAGCTTTTTTGAACGCTCGAAAACCCTGAGTAGGATTGAACTGTGCTCCAGACTCAAATAAAGTTGTTTGTCCAACTAATGGTTCATTATGGTTCCATCTTGTATATCCACAATTTAACCAAAAGTAATTTACTTCTTCTGCCATCTAGAATCTCCTTCTTACTTATTTTAAATTTAGCATCTTTATTCATGTATATATTAATATTAATTTTAGCACCTATTAGTCATTTTTAGATCGCTTAAATTTAAATATATGAATCGTCTATAAGATTTCGTTTTTTTTATTTTATCATATTTTTTTAATAGAGTTGACGTATTATTAAATCACTTTTTAAATTCAAAAAAGTGAAATAGAATCATATGAATCCTCACAAAATTCCATTTCACTATTAAAATATACTATCTCATTATTTAAACATTATTAGATTTCCGATTAACAGGAAGCGGAAGATAAAAAACTTCTAGATTCAGCTATCACACAAGAAAATCATGCTAGATATAGAAATTATTCCAACACGTCTGCTTATAAATTAAATTGATTAACTAAATATAACTTATAATTAGAGTGAACTCTCCTTCAAATACGCTATCTAAATCTTCAGAAGTTAAAATAAAATTAGATCCCTTTTCTAGCTTAAAGATTTCACCATCTGTAATCACTTGTCCACGACCTTCTAATACAGAAATAAGACAAAATTCACGAGGCTTCATATAATTAAGCGTTCCACTTATTTCCCATTTAACCATTGTAAAAAAGTCATTAGATACAATTTGGCTACGTTTATGATTTTCTACAATTGTAGTTTCAGGTACTATAGCAGGTGCATTTGCAGTAAATTGAATCACGTCTAATGCTTTTTTAACTTCTAATGATGATCCATCAGTTCGATTACGTTCATAATCATATACTCTATATGAAATATCAGATGATTGCATTGTTTCATATACTAAAACACCAGAACCTATAGAATGAAGCATTCCAGCTGGTATAAAATAAAACTCACCTGGTTTAACTTTGATTCTTTCTACTACATCCAACACCGCCTCTTCTTTTATCTTATTCTCAAATGTTTCTTTTGAATCAGCAGAGGTACCGAGTATAATTTCAGCATCTTCTTCTGCATCAATAATATACCAACATTCTGACTTACCATATTGACCGTTTTCAAATTCATATGCATACGAGTCGTCAGGATGAACGTGAATAGATAGAGGGTGTCTTGCATCCACTATTTTACATAATAAAGGGAAATCTTTACTTGGAAAGTCTCCAAATAATTCTCTATGCTCATTCCATACTTGATCTAATGTTTGACCAGCATACTGACCATTTTCAATCATATTTTTTCCATTCGGATGTGCAGAAATACCCCAACATTCTCCAGTTTGTTCACTTGGTATGTCGTAATTAAATTGATTTAACTTATTACCGCCCCATATTTTTTCAAAGAAAATAGGCTTTAAAAATAATGGCATGATTGCACCTCCTAAAAAACGGTTATTGCTTCTCTCTTTATTTTAAAGTGAAATATCGTATTTAAATGATTATGTATAATTAGAACAATTGATGACCCATTTTATCTTTAAATTACTATCTATTTAAGCTTTTAATATATCAGATAACTAATTCTATATAAATGCTATTTCGCTTCTATAGTTAAATAAAAATTTTCACTCATATGTTTATTATATCAATTTCATTATTAATTTAATAGAAATTATATATATTAATAAAAAAGAATAGAACAGCAAGTTTTAAAACTCACTGTCCTACTCTAACACAGAACTTTTCATTTGTAATTAATTATCTAACTTAACTACTCAAAACGAGATAATGCTTCTTGAATAGATTGATGCCCTGAAAGAATTTGAAATTCTTTATTTTCAAATTTATTTTCAGAAGTCGCTACGTGTTTTAATACAGAAGCCACATCTTCGCGTGGAATTGTACTTCCTTCATCAAAATACAAGTCAGCTTTAATTTCACCAGTACCTGATTTATCTTCTAAACCACCTGGATGAACGATTGTATAAGTTAGTCCAGAATTTCTTAAATGATTATCTGCATAGTGTTTTGCAATTGTATAAGGTTTTAAATCTCCACTTGCATCAAATGCTTCACGACGTGAATCGTAAGTAGAAACCATTACATAATGTTTAACATTTGCTTTTTTACTTGCTTCAATCGTTTTCACTGCACCATCTAAATCAACAATGATTGTTTTATCAGCACCTGTGCTACCACCTGAACCAACTGAGAAAATAACTTTATCAAAGCCTTTGAATTTCTCAGTTAAATCATCAATACTATCTTTTTCTACATCTATTAAAATGGCATTAACACCTTGATCTTTTAACGCACTTTCTTGTTCTTCTTTACGAACACCGGCTGTAAAATCAACTTGATCTTCTTTTAATTGGTTAACCAATTTAGAACCTACGCCACCATTAGCACCAATAACTAATATACTCATAAACTTATTTCCTCCTTCAATTCATTTCATAGTTTATTAATACCACTTAGTATCATTTTTAAACTTATTTACTATATATCATTGACACTTAGACAAGGACACTATATATTAATATATGAATATATATTAATATATTAAAGAGGAGGTCTCATGTGATGTCCAATACAAATAAAGATAGAGATATATTTATAGATGAATACATGCTTAACCGTTTAACTGAGACATTTAAAGCGTTAAGCGATTATAACCGTTTACGTATTTTAGAATTGTTATATAAAGGTGAAGCTAGTGTTGGGCATATTACGCATACATTAAAATTAACTCAATCAAATGTATCGCATCAATTAAAGAGTTTAAAACAAGCAGGCCTCGTTAAATCGTCACGTCATGGACAATCCATGATTTATTCTATAGACGATCAACATGTTTCTACTTTATTAAAACAAGCCATTCAACATGCTCATCATCAAAGAGGTGAATAATAAATGTCTAATCACACACACCATCA
>NZ_KV792032.1:0-1041 GCF_001808085.1 Staphylococcus sp. HMSC14C01 | reverse complement strand
TGGCACGCGTCAAGATGGAGCGCGACATTCTGGAAAAGGCGACGGCGTACTTCGCAAAAGCATCCAGCTGAAGTACGCGTTCATTTTTACTCATCGCCGTCTCTGGCCTATCGTTGTGCAGTGCCGGGTGCTGGGCGTCAGTGCGACCGGCTTTCATTGCCACCAGGCTCGCTGTGCAGTTAAGTGCCCTCAACGAGGTTTAAGCGACGCGGCCTTGCTCGTCCACATCCGCGCCATTCATGCCCGCAGTCGTGGCAGCTACGGCTGGCCTCGTATCTGGCGGGGTTTACTGGCCGATGGGGTCCGTGTCGGCAAGGAGCGTGTGCAGAAGCTGATGCAGCTCCACGGTATTTGCGGCAAGGGCAAACGACGTTTCAAAGTGACCACTGATAGCGCTCATGACTTACCCATTTCGGAAAACCTGCTGGATCGCCAGTTCGCCGTGAAGGAGCCTGACAAGGCTTGGGTGGGCGACATCACCTACATCCCGACAGATGAGGGCTGGCTGTTTCTGGCGGTAGTGGTAGACCTGTTCAGCCGCCAGATCGTGGGCTGGTCGATGGACGAACGAATGAAAAGCAGCTTGGTGATTGATGCGTTGCGCATGGCCTGGTTCAAGCGTCATCCACAGAAGTCCTCAGGACTGCTGTTCCATAGTGATCGGGGGAGCCAGTACGCCAGCTTTGATTTTCGTCATGTCCTTCAGGGCTACGGGATTGTCAGCTCAATGAGTCGACGGGGAAATTGCTGGGATAACGCGTGCAGCGAGACGGTGTTCGGCTCGCTGAAGGTGGAGCGTCTGCATGGCTTGAGATTCAAAACACGACGTGCTGCCAAGGACGAGGTCATTAACTGGCTGCTGTGGTACAACCAAGAGCGCCTGCACTCGACGCTGCATTACGTAAGTCCGATGCAATACGAGCAGAACTGGCAAAGGCAACAACCCTAGATACTCAACCCCGGCACCGGGTTAAGGGATACGTTTCTCGGGGGCAAGGTCACCTGATGGTCATCATTCACTGCGACGACGTCACCACAGGC
>NZ_KV792031.1:0-59328 GCF_001808085.1 Staphylococcus sp. HMSC14C01 | reverse complement strand
TCACTTATCTAGATACTTTATGTCCCGGACTCATTGTTTATTTAATTATTAATTATTTGCCTTCACCAAAAACGTCGTCCCATTGATTACGTTTATCTAAGAATTCTTTTGCGAGTGCTTTAGCACCTTCAAGAGAATGACTAGCAGCCCAACCGCATTGAACTTCATTGCAAGCAGGAACTTCTGTAGCTTCTAACACATCATTTAAAGTTTTTTCAATAATATTTAATACATCTTCATAATCATCGTGATCAATAAATGAAACATAAAAACCAGTTTGACAACCCATAGGACTTAAATCTACAACTTTATCAGAATGATTTCTAATATTTTCAGCCATTAAATGTTCTAATGAATGTAGCGCTGGCATATCCATATGCGCTTTATTTGGTTGTTTAAAACGTAAATCATATTTTTTGATAACGTCTCCATTAATCCCTTCCATTGTGCCTGCTAAGCGAATATATGGTGCAACTACTTTTGTATGGTCAAGATTAAAACTTTCAACGTTCATTTTAGTCATATTTATTTCCTCCTATAAATACATTGCTTGAATAATATGATTGTAACAAGAGTGCTAATCATTTACAATTTTCTTAATTAAGTGATTCGAATACTTATTGTAAGAAAATTTTGTAAATTCAAATGAATGTGATGACAATCTATAGTAAATCCGATAAAATAAGTAATAATTAAATTTAAAGATACATCAAGAAATGGATTGACTTGATGTCTAAATAAATATGGATATTAATATTCGTGTATAAAAGGAGTATAGATTGATGAGTAGTAAACAAGAGATATTAGACTATATAGAGAATAAAAAGTACGATTATGTCGAAATAAGCCATCGTATACACGAGCGTCCTGAGTTAGGCAATGAAGAGATATTTGCATCAAGAACATTGATTGATCAATTAAGAGCAAATGATTTTGAGATAGAAACGGATATTGCCGGACATGCTACTGGGTTCATTGCAACTTACCAGTCTGAAAAAGAAGGACCAACTATAGGATATTTAGCTGAATATGATGCTTTACCTGGTTTAGGTCATGCATGTGGCCACAATATCATTGGGACAGCAAGTGTATTAGCAGGAATAGCACTTAAACAAGTCATCGATCATGTTGGTGGAAAAGTAGTTGTATTAGGATGTCCTGCCGAAGAAGGTGGAGAAAATGGAAGTGCAAAAGCTTCATATGTAAAAGCCGGTGTGATTGATGATATTGACATTGCACTTATGATTCATCCTGGAAATGAAACATATCCAACGATAAATACATTAGCCGTTGATGTGCTTGATATTAAATTTTATGGTAAAAGCGCCCACGCTTCAGAAAATGCGGATGAGGCTTTAAATGCATTAGATGCGATGATTTCTTATTTCAATGGTGTAGCTCAATTACGTCAACATATTAAGAAAAGTCATCGTGTATACGGTGTAATTTTAGATGGAGGTAAAGCTGCTAATATTATACCTGATTATACACATGCGAGATTTTATACACGTGCCACTACTAGAAAAGAACTTGATATTTTAACAGAACGTGTTAATCAAATTGCAAGAGGTGCAGCCATCCAAACGGGCTGTGACTATGAATTTGGTCCTATTCAAAATGGTGTAAATGAATTTATAAAAACACCTAAACTAGACGAATTATTTGAAAAATACGCCATAGAAGTTGGCGAAGAAGTAAGTTATGATGATTTTGGTTTTGGTTCGACAGATACAGGAAATGTTAGTCATATAGTTCCTACGATTCATCCACATGTTAAAATTGGCTCAAGAAATTTAGTAGGTCATACACACCGTTTTAGAGAAGCAGCTGCAAGTGTTCATGGTGATCAAGCTTTGATTCGAGGCGCAAAAATTATTGCTCTTATGGGACTAGAATTAATTGAAAATAAAAAACTATTTGATGAGGTTGTAGAGCAACATTCTCAAATAAAGGGGTAAATAAATGAAAAATGAATATAGTGTTCCAAAGTTAACGTTAAGTGATTTGTATAATGAAAATATTGTATATAATTCAAGGCCTTCTTATGCATTGAATCCTTGGCTCACAACAGAAGAGCATCAGTCTAATTTTTTGACTGGTCGTGAAATGATTATCGCTAAGGATATGCCGATTGTTGTACACGAAGCGAGTATTACAGATAAGTTACAACAACTATTTGATTTTATTGGTAAAAAAATACCGGAGCATCTTTATACATTTAGAGATCGTGAAACGTATGAACGCTTGTTACAAGAGATTATCAATAAAGAAGGGAAAAAAATATATTTTCAATATATCGAAAACAATGACATAGTAGATGACGAAGCGTATGCCATTGATAAAGACGTTTTTGTAGCTTTAAATAATAAATCACGTATTCCTGAATGGACAAATCATAAATATTTACCAGACCGTGAAATTGTGTCAATTAGAGATTTCAAAGGTCGTATCAAAGATTGGGATTATCCTTTTGTAATTAAGCCAGGAGATGAATTACCAACTGCAGGTGGTTATGGCGTAATGATTTGCTATAACGACGAAGACTTAGAAAAAGCAACTCAACGAATATTTGAAGCGGCCCATGCTACCGATAATTTAATCATTGAACAAAAAATAGAAGCAGTTAAAAATTATTGTGTCCAATTTGCATATTCTAAAGAAATAGGTATCACCTATCTAGGTACTGCCCATCAAATTACTGATAAATATGGTCTATACGCAGGAAATGAAAATGTGCATGATGTTCCAGAAAAAGTGATTCAAGCTGGTCGTGAAATTATGCAAAATGGAGTGAACTTAGGCTTTATTGGTGTGGCAGGATTTGATTTATTATTAGATGAAAATGATAATGTATTTGCTATAGATTTGAATTTTAGACAAAATGGTTCGACAAGCATGCTACTATTACAAGATGAATTAAATCCTAACTATCAAAAATTTTATAGTTATTTTTCAAGAGGAGATAATACTCGTTTCTTCAATGTTATTTTAAAATATGTTAAACAAGGCGTGCTTTATCCTCTTTCGTATTATGACGGTGATTGGTTTGGTAAAGATGAAGTGAATTCTCGCTTTGGATGTATATGGAATGCTGATTCTAAAGAAGAAGTTGAACAATTAGAACAAGCATTTATTAGTGAACTTGATGATACTAATTAAGTTAGAGTATAGGTTAAATTAATTATAAAAAAAAATATGGATGTTTGACGTTAATTTTAATATAATTTAACATTTAATTAGTATATTAAGAGAGAGGGTTTGTAATGGAATATAAGCATAATGACTATTTCAAAGAGATATTAATTAATGAAGTCATTATTTTGGCTAGTAAAAATAAAAAATTAATTCGTATTCATCATGAAGATGGTGATTACACAGGAATGTGGACGAATGAAGACATTGCAAAAGAGTATTTAAATCACTCAGACATTCAATTTGATCGACTATTAAATATTGATATTGATACGTTCGTTACGTATGATATGGATGAATTGTTTGATGAAAGTGATAAAATTTTAATCAATACTTCAAGTAAAGAAGAGGGACATATTGTCAAAGTTGTAGACATGATGAATGAACTCATGTCTGAATTAGACAAAATTCGTCTTAAAGAATTTGCAAAAGATATTTCAAAAGAAAATCATGTTTTTGGCTTAACACGTAAAGGGGAAAAAAGATTTATTCTTATTAGTGATAAAGAAAATCAAAAACCTAATATTATGCCTGTATGGAGTATTAAAAATCGGGCACGAAAAGTTCGTGATAAAGATTTTGAAGAATGTGATTTAATCGAAATTGAAGGTAGTGTATTTAGTGAATGGCTTGATAAATTAAGAGATAATGATCAAGCTGTCGCAGTAGACTTAAAACCTGGAGTCGTAGGCACCATTGTTTCTCCACAAAAAGTATCTAATGAATTATCATTTTAAATCAAATCCCAATAGGTTTCTTTTTTAAGAAATCTATTGGGATTTTTATGTTAATGTTTTTAGTTTGAATTAGCTTAAATGAAGGACACCGATTGCACCTGAAAATGCACCATTTTCAATATAAAAAGGATGACATCCTCGTAAAACAGTATAATCCTCAATAACTTTTCGTAGTAAGGGATTATTATTAAAAGAAGACCCAATATAAACAACATTTTTTGTTTGACATTCACGAGCTACTGTAATCGCCATCGTTGTAATCACTTCTCCAACGACACCCACGACAGATGCTAATTTATCTGAGTTAGTAAAATGTTCATTCATATTATTTAGTACATTGCCAAAGTTTGCAGCAGTGAGTTCACCAGGAATAGGCGGTTCAGAATCTTTATATATATGTTTAACTTTTAAATCGATAATATCTCTATTTCCAGATTGAGCGAGATTTGTAAGTGTTTCATAATCAGATATTTCAGTCAATAAATAACCTAAACCTCGAATCATTCCGCCACCCGTACCAATTCCGCCTACACGTTCTTGATGGTGACCATTATAATAGTGTAAAGATGTACCAGTACCTATGTTTGCAAATATGTATTGATTAATATGATGGCCTTGCTCCTTAAGTAAAATACCTAATCCCTTTGAAGCAGCATCAAATTCAACAAATATTTGGGATGATTGTTTGATGTTTTCAGCAATAACGCCTGCGTTACCACCTGTTAAATTGATTTTTTCGAATTCATTTTGGTTTAACCATTGAATGACTTTATTTATATCTGTTGTTAATTCAGTTGACAATGTACGGTGTGTATCATCTTCCATTGCTATTTTAATTAATGTACCGCCGGCATCGATACCTACTCTCATTTTTTTCACCTCTAAAATTAATATATGACATGTTAATACTATAATAATTTTGACGAATTGCAATTATTTTACAATATTATAAAATAAATAGTAAATATTAGAGTAAATAGATTATTTTATAAGATTTAAAGGTTATATATGATATTATTAAAACAACTTTGAGATATAGGGGTTAATTTTATGAGTATAGTAAAGCAATTTGAAAATATTACAATTCAGGAATTTGAAGAACAATATCGCGATGATGTCTTAAACTTTGAATTAAGCGAACGACAACAAATTTATTCATCATTACCTAAATCTGTATTAGAAGATGCTTTAAAAGATGAAAATCGAGTAGCTAATATTGCCATTAATGAAAATGGAGATGTAGTAGGATTCTTCATACTTCATCAGTATTATCAACATGAAGGATATGATACACCTGAGCATGTCGTTTATGTTCGATCATTGTCTATTAATGAAAAATTTCAAGGACAAGGCTATGGTACAACTATGATGATGTATTTACCTCAATATGTTCAACTATTATTTCCAGATTTCAATCATTTATATTTAGTTGTTGATACTGAAAATGAAGGGGCATGGAATGTATATGAACGTGCTGGATTCATGCATACTGCTACTAAAGAAGAAGGACCCATCGGTAAAGAACGTTTATACTATTTAGATTTGGATTCTAAACATGTATCGTCATTGAAATTAGTTGAGAATAAAAATTCAAATATTGCAATGTATCAAATTATTGATTTATTAAAAGATGATCAAAAAATTGGATTTATTGCACTCGAACATCTAGATACTCATCTAAACATCGCTGCAATAGAAGTCTATAAAGATCAAAGAAAAAAGGGGATTGCTGGGAGTGCTTTAAGACAACTTCCTACATATGTACGTAAACATTTTAAAGAAATAAGAAGTATAGGTATTACATTATTTGGGGAAAATAATGAACTTAAGCCATTATGTATTAGTAGCGGCTTTGTTGAGACAGATCAATCAGATGACTTAGTTATTTTCAAAAAATATATTAATTACTAATTGAATAGCAATTGCGAAATCATAAAATGTCATTTATAATTTATCTTTGTTACTATTAATAAAAGCAATGTAAAGATAATAAAATCCTTTGAAAGGAAGTTTAGTTATAATGAAAATTCAAGATTATACTAAAGAAATGGTTGATGAAAAATCATTTATCGATATGGCTTATACTTTATTACACGATAAAGGGTCAACAATGAATCTCTATGATATTATTGACGAATTTAAAAGTCTCGGTAATTATGAATATGATGAAATTGAAAATCGTATTGTACAATTTTATACTGACTTAAATACAGATGGACGTTTCTTAAATGTTGGTGAAAATCAATGGGGATTACGTGATTGGTATTCAGTAGATGATATTGAAGAAAAAATTGCACCAACAATTCAAAAATTTGATATTCTTGATGACGATGATGAAGAAGATGAAAATCTTAAGTTACTTGGCGACGATGAAATGGATGATGACGATGATATTCCAGCTCAAACGGATGATCAAGAAACATTAGATGATTCTGATGATAATGAAGAAGATATTGACGGTTCAGATATCGTTATTGAAGAAGATGAAGATGATGACATCGCTGAAGGTGAAGAAGAAGCATTTGAAGATGCAGAAGATTTTAATGACTAAATATTAGTTTTAATTGACTTTTGAATGAAAAATGTTAAAATTTTATTCGGGCTCCTTTAATTAGGACACGTGTATAAATGTTATACGCTCCCCTTACAAATATGTGAGAGGGAGCGATTTTTTTATTTTTAGGAAATGTTTAAATTTTGTAGAGATAGAGTAAGGAAGCAACCCTTAATAAATTAGGAGGTCAGACAATGACAAAATTTATCTTTGTAACCGGCGGAGTAGTTTCATCTTTAGGTAAAGGTATCACAGCCGCTTCTCTAGGAAGATTGTTAAAAGACAGAGGACTTAAAGTAACAATTCAAAAATTTGATCCATATTTAAATGTTGATCCTGGTACAATGAGTCCTTATCAACATGGAGAGGTATTTGTTACAGATGATGGCGCTGAAACTGACTTGGACTTAGGACATTATGAACGTTTTATAGATATCAATTTAAATAAATATTCTAATGTCACTGCGGGAAAAGTATATTCACATGTGCTAAAAAAAGAACGTCGTGGAGATTATTTAGGTGGAACAGTTCAAGTGATTCCACACATTACAAATGAAATTAAAGAACGCTTATTATTGGCTGGAGAAAGTACAAATGCGGATGTGGTCATTACTGAAATAGGCGGTACAACAGGTGATATTGAATCTCTTCCATTTATTGAAGCTATTCGCCAAATTAGAAGTGACCTTGGCCGTGAGAATGTTATGTATGTTCATTGTACATTACTTCCATACATTAAAGCAGCTGGAGAAATGAAAACTAAACCAACACAACATAGTGTAAAAGAATTACGTGGTTTAGGTATTCAACCTGATTTAATTGTTGTTCGAACAGAATATGAAATGACTCAAGATTTAAAAGATAAAATTGCTTTATTCTGTGATATAGATAAAGAAAGTGTTATTGAATGTAGAGATGCATCGTCATTATATGAAATCCCATTACAATTAAGTGCTCAAAATATGGACGATATTGTAATTAAACGCTTAGATTTAGATGCTAAATACGATACACAATTAGATGAATGGCAATATTTATTAGATACCGTTAATTCATTAGATGGTACGATTACTATTGGCTTAGTTGGTAAATATGTAAGTTTACAAGATGCATACTTGTCAGTGGTGGAATCACTAAAACATGCAGGTTATCCATTGAAAAAAGATGTTGTAGTAAAATGGATTGATTCAAGTGAAGTGACAGACGAAAATGTAGAGAGTTATTTAAGTGATGTTGATGGAATTTTAGTTCCTGGTGGCTTTGGTTTTAGAGCAAGTGAAGGTAAAATTTCAGCTATCAAATATGCAAGGGAAAATAATATACCTTATTTTGGTATTTGCTTAGGAATGCAATTAGCAACTGTCGAATTTGCAAGAAATGTTGTAGGACTTAAAGATGCTCATTCAGCAGAACTTGATCCAAATACACCATATCCAATTATTGATTTGTTACCTGAACAAAAAGATATCGAAGATTTAGGTGGCACATTACGTTTAGGTCTTTATCCATGTACTATTAAAGATCATACTTTGGCACATGACATTTATAATGAAACAAATATTGAAGAGCGTCATCGTCATCGTTATGAATTTAATAATGCTTATAGAGAACAATTAGAAGATAAAGGAATGGTCTTTTCTGGTACTAGTCCAGATGGTCGTTTAGTGGAAATGGTAGAAATTCCAGAAAATGATTTCTTCATTGCTTGTCAATTCCATCCGGAATTCTTATCTAGACCTAATAGACCACAGCCAATTTTCAAAGCTTTTGTAGAAGCTGCTTATAAACACCAACAAAATTAAAATATCAAAATAGAAGCGGAATAGACTTTAAAAGTAGTCTATTCCGCTTCATTTATATCAATTTATATAGAAGATAAAGGTTGTACATGTTAGGCGCTAATGATTATAAAGTTAATTTATAATTCCAAGTCTCTAGTCATTTCAATCATTTGTGTATATATATCATAGTAAATGTAATTAAACGCCATTGTATGAGGTTGTACAATTTTATCGTAATCCTCAGTATATACAATCGGACGCGGAGTTGATAAGTTTACAAAATGCATAAGATGTTCAGGGAAATCTTCTTGTTTAGGACGATTGCATACTAATACAAAATCAATATCTTTGTCTATTAATTGTTGAACATCTTGAGCAACCTCCTTAGTATAAAAAGGAGAGAATAAAAATACACGATCAGTTGTGTCTAAATCATTTAAACTGTTTAATTCACTCAATTTTTTACTAGAATTTAATTTTTCATCACTTTCTAATATAAAAGTTTCAAAAAATTTTAAATCTCCATAACCATTAATATATACATATCCTTCTCCACCAATAGCTTGGATTAAACATTGAGCAGCCATTTGTATGTCTAACGCTTGGTCTTCTAAACGATTAAATATACCCGTTAATTGTGTTTGTAGTATCTTTGACATGATTATCCTCCATTTCATTAGTATTGTAATGAAATATAATATTTTATGCAATGAAGCTTCAAAAGTTATCAATTATTTTTAAATTAAGCATGCAATAAAAAATATTATCTGCTATAATAATTTTTGAAAATTTATGTAATTGGATACAAGGAGGAACTTTCATGCCATTAGTTTCAATGAAAGAAATGTTAATCGATGCGAAAGAAAATGGTTATGCGGTTGGTCAATACAACTTAAATAACTTAGAATTTACACAAGCTATTTTAGAAGCTTCTCAAGAAGAGAACGCGCCAGTGATCTTAGGTGTTTCCGAAGGTGCTGCACGTTATATGAGTGGTTTTTATACAGTAGTTAAAATGGTAGAAGGTTTAATGCATGATTTAAACATTACTATACCAGTAGCTATCCACCTAGATCATGGTTCAAGTTTTGAAAAATGTAAAGAAGCTATTGATGCTGGATTTACTTCAGTAATGATTGATGCTTCACATAGCCCATTTGAAGAAAATATTGAAATTACTTCTAAAGTAGTAGAATATGCACATCAACATGGCGTGTCAGTTGAAGCTGAATTAGGAACAGTGGGTGGACAAGAAGATGATGTTGTAGGCGGTATCATCTATGCTGATCCTAAAGAATGTCAAGAATTAGTCGAAAGAACTGGTATTGATACTTTAGCACCAGCATTAGGTTCGGTACATGGTCCTTATAAAGGCGAACCTAAATTAGGCTTCAAAGAAATGGAAGAAATTGGTGCATCAACTGGATTACCACTTGTTTTACATGGTGGTACAGGTATTCCAACTAAAGATATTCAAAAAGCAATCCCTTATGGTACTGCAAAAATTAATGTAAATACTGAAAATCAAATTGCTTCAGCTAAAGCTGTTAGAGATGTATTGAACAATGATAAAGAAGTTTACGATCCTCGCAAATACTTAGGTCCAGCACGTGAAGCTATTAAAGAAACAGTAAAAGGCAAAATTAGAGAGTTTGGTACGTCTAATCGCGCTAAGTAAAATAATTATTATTAAAGGTTAAGGCAACCTGAACTGTCAGCAAAGTGTTCGCTTTGTTGACAGTTTTTTTATTTTATACAAAAATTTTACGATATATTATTAAAGTATTTGTATAAAGTTAGTCATGCTGAGTGTTAATCAATTACTGACTCATGATTTATAAAAAATAAATTATCTCTTTTTAAAATTTATGAAAAACAGAATTAAATAATTGTATAAATTGATTTATAATAGTGTTATCAATCCGTTATATGAAATATTAGATTTTTGGATATTAATATTATAATTGCTAAGTTTTTTTAAAAGTTAGTGTTTTACAAATAAATAATATATAATTTATAATGCGAATTATGTATAATTTTACAAAAGGCGAATAAAGGAGAAAAAATAAATGAGTCAAGAAGTAATTAAAATCCAAGGTGGTCAACCACTAAAGGGTGAAGTTACAATTAGTGGTGCAAAAAATAGTGCCGTAGCTATTATTCCAGCTACTCTATTAGCGCAAGGACAAGTGAAAATTGACGGTTTACCGCAAATCTCAGATGTTGAAACACTAGTGAGTTTATTAGAAGATTTAAATATTAAAACAAATCTTAATGGTAAAACATTAGAAGTTGATACAACAGACATTAAAAATGCACCGTTACCAAATAACAAAGTTGAATCTTTACGTGCTTCTTATTACATGATGGGAGCCATGTTAGGTCGCTTTAAAAAATGTGTGATTGGTTTACCAGGTGGTTGTCCATTGGGCCCACGTCCAATTGATCAACACATTAAAGGATTTAAAGCTTTAGGTGCTGAAATTGATGAATCAAGTGATACATCAATGAAAATAGAAGCAAAAGAATTGCACGGAGCCAACATCTTTTTAGATATGGTAAGTGTTGGTGCAACCATCAACATTATGCTTGCAGCTGTTCATGCAAAAGGGCAAACAACGATTGAAAATGCTGCCAAAGAACCAGAAGTAGTAGATGTAGCAAACTTTTTAAATAGCTTAGGCGCAAATATCAAAGGCGCCGGTACGAGTACTCTAAAAATCAGTGGTGTTGAAGAGTTACATGGAGCTGAATATCAAGTGATTCCTGATAGAATTGAAGCGGGAACGTATATGTGTATTGCCGCTGCTTGTGGTGACGAAGTAACAATTAAAAATATTGTACCTAAACATTTAGAAGCGCTCACAGTTAAACTAAATGAATTAGGTGTTGATATTGATATCGATGATGATAAAGAACAAATAGTAATTAAAGGTAAATCATCATATAAAAATGTAGATATTAAAACATTAGTATATCCTGGATTTGCTACTGACTTACAACAACCTATTACGCCTTTATTATTTATGACAGATGGTCCATCTTTCGTTATAGAAACGATATATCCAGCTCGTTTCCGCCATGTAGAAGAGCTCAAAAATATGGGAGCTAGTATTGAAGCAGATACGTCTACTGGTACTGCAACAATTAAACCTTCTAAACTTCAAGGTGCCAAAGTATATGCGAGTGATCTACGTGCAGGAGCTTGCTTGATTATTGCTGGATTACTAGCAGAAGGTGTTACAACAATTTATAATGTTAAACATATTTATAGAGGATATACAGATATCGTTAAACATCTTAAAGATTTAGGTGCGGATATTTGGACTGAACAAGTTTAATTATTTTTGATATACTTAAATATATTAATTGCTGAAGTATATTAAATACCTGCAATGTTTAAGAAGTTTTGAATAGAGGTGAAGACAATGGAAATCTGTCCATATCTCGAAGAAACCTTTAAAATTGTTGGTAGAAGTTGGAACGGTTTAATCATTAATTACCTATCTCGATGCGCTGATTATACTGCACACTTTTCCGATATGAAAAGGGATTTAAAAACAATTACTCCACGTGCATTAAGTATTAAGCTTACAGAATTAGGTGAGTGGGAATTAGTAGACAAAAAAGTCATTTCTACACGTCCTGTTTCTATCGTTTATGAGTTAACCGATAAAGGAAAAGCACTTGCTGAGGCTTTAAGACCAATTGAAGCATGGGCTAGAGATTACGTCACATTAGAACATAACGATTCAGTTAAATAATATAGTTAAAAGGTTGGAGTTTATATAAACTTTAACCTTTTAATTATGTTTAAATAACATCAAATCGGATATATATTAGACATACACATTCTTAAGGAGTGAATCATTGATGAGAAATTATACTCAACAATATATTAATGGTGAATGGATTGATAGTGAAAGTAACGAAACAATTGATGTAATTAATCCAGCAACAGAAGAAGTTATTGGAAAAGTTGCAAAAGGTAATGAAAAAGACGTAGAAAAAGCGGTTCAAGCTGCTCATGACGTATATTTAGAATTTCGCCATAGTTCAGTTGAAGAAAGAAAACAACTACTAGATAGAATAGTAGAAGAATATAAAAATAGAAAACAAGATATTATTGAAACAATTACAGCAGAGTTAGGTGCTCCACTAACTGTTTCAGAAAATGTTCATTATCAAATGGGTTTACAACACTTTTCAGAAGCACGTAGAGCTTTAGATTCATTTGAATTTGAAGAACGTCGTGGAGATGATTTGGTAACTAAAGAAGCGATTGGCGTTTCTGGATTAGTTACACCATGGAATTTCCCAACTAATCAAACATCTCTTAAATTAGCAGCAGCATTTGCTGCAGGTAGTCCAGTTGTGTTAAAACCTTCTGAAGAAACACCATTTGCTGCAATAATTTTAGCTGAAATCTTTGAAAAAGCAGGCGTTCCTAAAGGTGTATTTAACTTAGTTAATGGTGATGGTGAAGGTGTAGGTAATCCATTAAGCGAACATCCTAAAGTTAGAATGATGTCATTCACTGGTTCTGGAGCTACAGGTTCTAAAATTATGGAAAAAGCAGCTAAAGATATCAAAAAAGTATCTCTTGAATTAGGTGGCAAATCACCATATATCGTACTTGACGATGTAGATATTAAAGAAGCTGCAAAAGCTACAACTGGAAAGGTTGTTAATAATACTGGTCAAGTATGTACTGCAGGAACAAGAATCTTAGTTCCAGAAAGTATTAAACAAGAATTCTTAACTGCCTTAAAAGAAGAGTTTAGTAATGTTAAAGTTGGCGATCCACTTGATAAAAATACTCAAGTAGGACCAATCATTAGTAAAAAACAATTCGACACAGTACAATCTTATATTGATAAAGGTATTGAAGAAGGCGCTGAATTATTATATGGCGGTCCAGGTAAACCAGAAGGATTAGATACAGGTTATTTTGCTAGACCAACTATTTTTGTAAATGTTAAAAATGATATGACTATTGCACAAGAAGAAATTTTTGGTCCAGTTGTTTCAGTAATCACATATAATGATTTAGACGAAGCAATCGAAATTGCTAATGATACTAAATATGGTTTAGCAGGATATGTAATTGGTAAAGATAAAGAAACACTTCAAAAAGTAGCACGTTCAATTGAGGCAGGTAGAATTCAAATTAATGAATCTCCAAACGAACCTTATTTACCATTTGGTGGTTATAAACAATCTGGTATCGGTCGTGAATGGGGCGACTACGGAATTGAAGAGTTCTTAGAAGTAAAATCAATTGCTGGTTATTTTAAATAATTAAGTATAATGAAATATTTTAATATAAATACAGTTCATGGAATTGTTTTAGTTCCATGAGCTGTTTTATTTTTTGAAATTTAATAAAATCATTTTGTAATTAAATTAAAAATTTGCTATATTAATTCTAGTATTTGAGATGCTAACGTTTAAAACATTTAAGTTATAATCATTTAGATGATTTGACAATGCTAGTAGCTAGATGATTTTTATAAAAATATAAGAAATGGGTGCAATTTATGCCTGAAAGAGAACGAACATCACCACAATATGAATCTTTTCATGAATTGTATAAAAATTATACGACAAAAGAACTTACGCAAAAAGCAAAATCATTAAAACTAACTAATTATAGTAAATTGAATAAAAGTGAGCTTGTCTTGGCAATTATGGAAGCTCAAATGGAAAAAGATGGAAATTACTATATGGAGGGTGTTTTAGATGATATACAACCTGATGGATATGGTTTCTTAAGAACCGTTAATTATTCTAAAGGTGAAAAAGATATATATATATCAGCGAGTCAAATTAGACGTTTTGAAATTAAACGAGGCGATAAAGTAACTGGAAAAGTACGAAAGCCTAAAGACAATGAAAAATACTATGGACTTCTACAAGTTGACTTTGTTAATGATGAAAATGCAGAAGTTGTAAAAAAACGTCCTCATTTCCAAGCACTTACTCCGTTATACCCAGAGGAAAGAATTATTCTTGAAACAGAGCCTCAAAACTATTCTACTCGAATTATGGATTTAGTTACTCCAATTGGTTTAGGTCAACGTGGTCTTATTGTTGCTCCTCCTAAAGCTGGTAAAACGTCATTACTTAAAGAAATTGCAAATGCAATTAGTACAAATAAACCAGATGCTAAATTATTTATATTATTAGTAGGTGAACGACCTGAAGAGGTAACTGATATAGAGCGTTCAGTAGAGTCAGCAGAAGTAGTACATTCCACTTTTGATGAACCTCCTCAACACCACGTTAAGGTAGCAGAGTTATTACTAGAAAGAGCAAAACGTCTTGTAGAGATAGGACAAGATGTCATTATCTTGATGGACTCTATTACGCGTTTAGCAAGAGCATATAATCTTGTTATCCCGCCTAGTGGTAGAACATTGTCAGGTGGTTTGGATCCAGCATCCTTACATAAGCCTAAAGCATTTTTCGGTGCTGCGCGTAATATTGAAGCAGGTGGTAGCCTAACTATTTTAGCAACAGCTTTAGTAGATACAGGTTCACGTATGGATGATATGATTTATGAAGAGTTCAAAGGTACAGGTAATATGGAACTTCATCTTGATCGTAAATTATCCGAACGTCGAATATTCCCAGCTATTGATATTGGACGTAGTTCTACACGTAAAGAAGAATTATTAATTAGCAAGTCCGAATTAGATTCATTATGGCAACTTAGAAATATGTTTACTGATTCTACCGATTTTACAGAGCGTTTTATAAGAAAATTAAAACGTTCAGAAAATAACAAAGAATTTTTTGAACAATTGCAAAAGGCAGCCGCTGAAAGTACAAAAACAGGAAAACCAATTATCTAAAATATATGATTGAGGGTTGCGTTTTCCTTCAATAACTATTATAATTACACAGTATTGGGTAAAAACTCACAAATAACTCTGTTCCAGATGGTTCAGGGCAAAGGAGCTGAAAAAAATGAAACAAGGAATTCATCCTGATTACCACAAAGTCATCTTTTTAGATACAACAACTAACTTTAAATTCTTAAGTGGTTCTACTAAAACTTCTTCAGAAACAATGGAATGGGAAGATGGTAACGAATACCCAGTTATTCGCTTAGATGTATCATCTGATTCACATCCATTCTACACAGGACGTCAAAAATTCGCTGCTGCGGATGGTCGTGTGGAACGTTTCAACAAAAAGTTTGGTCTCAAATCAAACAACAATTAATTTTGAACTTAAAATGCCTGCCTAATCTATTATGTATAGAATTAAGCAGGTATTTTTTTATTTCTAAACTATTTTATTCATTTGTTCAATGATAACCCAGTAATAAACTCATTTATAATAAACGAAAATATGATATAATTAAGCGATTATGTTTTGAAAAAGGTGGAACTTATAATGTATGAAACTTACCATTCTGGTTGGATTGAATGCATTACTGGAAGTATGTTTAGTGGTAAATCGGAAGAATTAATTCGTCGATTAAGAAGAGGAATTTATGCTAAACAAAAAGTAATCGTATTTAAACCGGCTATTGATGACCGGTATCATAAAGAAAAAGTTGTATCACATGATGGTAATGAACTAGAAGCCATTAATATTTCAACAGCTAGAGAAATACTATTACAAAATTTATCTCAATTTGATGTCATAGGGATAGATGAAATTCAATTTTTTGATAATGAAATTGTACATATAGTAGAAAAGCTAGCTGAAGAGGGTCATAGAGTTGTAGTAGCAGGTTTAGACATGGACTTTAGAGGTGAACCTTTTGACCCCATGCCTCAAATTATGGCTGTAAGTGAACAAGTGACCAAATTACAAGCCGTTTGTGCAGTATGTGGTTCGTCATCAAGTCGGACGCAACGTTTAATCGATGGACAACCAGCAAGAATTGATGACCCAATTATATTAGTAGGAGCAAATGAAAGTTATGAGCCAAGATGCAGAGCACATCATATTGTAGCACCTAGCATCAATGACAAGGAGGAAATATAGTGTTTGATCAATTAGATATTGTTGAAGAAAGATATGAACAGTTAAATGAAATGTTAAGTGATCCCGAAATCGTCAACGATCCAGATAAATTACGAAAATATTCTAAAGAGCAAGCTGATTTACAGAAAACAGTAGATGTTTATAGAGATTACAAAAGTAAAAAAGAAGAAGTAGCAGAAATAGATGAAATGCTAACTGAAACAGATGATAAAGAAGAAATTGAAATGTTAAAAGAAGAAGCATCTGGATTAAAAAGTGAACTTCCTGAATTAGAAGAACAACTTAAATTCTTGTTAATTCCTAAAGATCCAAACGATGAAAAAGACGTTATTGTCGAAATTAGAGCAGCAGCTGGTGGAGATGAAGCAGCTATTTTCGCAGGCGATTTATTAAGAATGTATACAAAATATGCGGAATCTCAAAATTTTAAAACTGAAATTGTTGAAGCGGCAGAAAGTGATCATGGTGGATATAAAGAAATCAGTTTTTCAGTTTCAGGTAGTGGTGCCTATAGTAAGTTGAAATTTGAAAATGGTGCTCATCGTGTACAACGTGTGCCCGAAACAGAATCTGGAGGACGTATTCATACATCTACAGCGACTGTAGCTGTATTACCTGAAGTTGAAGATGTAGAAATTGAAGTGCGTAATGAAGATTTGAAAATTGATACGTATCGTTCAAGTGGTGCTGGTGGTCAACACGTTAATACTACAGACTCTGCTGTGCGTATTACACATATTCCAACCGGTATTATTGCAACGTCTTCAGAAAAATCACAAATTCAAAACCGTGAAAAAGCATTAAAAGTATTAAAAGCACGATTATATGATATGAAATTACAAGAAGAACAACAAAAGTATGCAGCTCAACGTAAATCAGCTGTAGGGACAGGAGATCGTTCTGAACGTGTACGAACTTATAATTATCCTCAAAGTCGTGTGACAGATCATCGAATTGGTTTAACTTTACAAAAGCTCGACCAAATTATGGAAGGTAAATTGGATGAAATTATTGATGCATTAACACTTTCTGAGCAAACTGAAAAACTGAAAGAACTAAATAATGGCGAGCTTTAAAGATACCTTACAAGAAGCGATTGAATTAACAAAAGAAAAAGGATTTGAGCAATCTAGAGCGGAATGGCTGATGTTAGACTTATTTAAATGGTCTAGGACTGATTATTTAATGCATATGTATGATGAGATGTCTCAAGCTGAAGAAGCAAAATTTTCACTTGCATTAGACCGTATGTTATTAGGAGAGCCTATTCAATATATTGTTGGTTTTCAATCATTTTATGGATATCAATTACAAGTAAATTCTCAATGTCTTATTCCACGTCCAGAAACAGAAGAAGTTATGCTTCATTTTTTAGAGCATTGTAAAGATGGAAGTACAATTGCTGATATAGGAACAGGCAGTGGAGCGATTGCAATTGTACTTAAAAAACTAAATCCAACCTTAAATGTAATAGCCACAGATCTTATTGAAGATACTCTAGAGGTAGCATCTGATAATGCACATCAATTAAAAACGGATATCAGATTTCTAAAAGGTAACGCCCTTAAACCACTTATTAAAGAAAATATTAAATTAGATGGCTTAATTTCAAACCCTCCTTATATTGATCAAACTGAGATGAAAGATATGGAAGATACGGTAGTAAAGTATGAACCTCATATCGCGTTATTTGCTGAGGATGAAGGGTATGAAATTTATGAGATGATTCTAGATGATTTACCAAAAGTACTTAATAAAGGGGCTTATGTAACTTTTGAAATTGGATATAATCAAGGAGAAATATTAAAAGCACGTATTATAAATAAATATCCGCATGTGAATGTAAATCTCTTGAAAGATATTAACGGATTAAATAGAATGATTTCATTTAAGTGGTAATAGTGGAGTGGGAAAGAAATGTATTATTTTCTAACCCACTTCTTTTTCTTTAATAATTTCACATATGTGAAAGGTGTGATCAAAGTGAAAACAAATATATGGAATATGAAAGATTATAGTCAAGATCCCCACACGTTTTCTCAATTAGCAGAAATAAAAACTATTTATGAAAATGGTGGCCTAATTGCGATACCTACTGAAACAGTGTACGGTTTAGGTGCCAATGCTAAAAATGAACAGGCAGTAGAAAACATTTATAAAGCCAAAGGACGCCCGTCTGATAACCCACTGATTGTTCATATTTACAAGCAATCACAAATGGATGCATTTGTATCAACTATCCCTAAGGAAGCTAAGAAATTAATGAATGCATTTTGGCCTGGCCCAATCTCGTTTATTCTTCCTTTAAAACAAGGATATTTATGTGAGAAAGTGACAGGTGGTCTTAATTCTATTGCTGTAAGAATGCCAAGTCATCCAATTGGAAGAGCAATATTAGAATATGTTGATTTACCAATCGCAGCACCCAGTGCAAATATAAGTGGAAGACCTTCTCCAACGACATTTCAACATGTTTATAATGATTTAAATGGAAAAATAGATGGTATTGTGAATGGCGATCAAAGTGAAGAAGGCTTGGAGAGTACAGTTTTAGATTGTACCCAATTTCCTTTTAGAATAGCAAGACCAGGATCAATTACTCAAACAATGCTTAATCAGGTGGTACCTCACAGCGTCATTCAATATGATTATAATCAATTAGAACGTCCCATAGCACCAGGTATGAAATATAAACACTATGCACCTAAAACACCTGTATATATGTTAACTGAATTGACACAACCTATTTCTGAGTTAAATGAATCAGGGTTAGCATTTGTTTTACCTTCTAGTATGAAAAAGTATGTACCTAAAGATGGTATATTTATCTCTCTTTGTGAAAATCAAAGAGATGTTAAAGGGGCTAATCATAACTTATATAAAATTTTACATGACATTGATGATGATGAACGAATAAAAAAAGCATTTATTTATACTTTTGATAATATTGAAGGTTCTGAAGCAGTTATGAATCGTATGCTAAAAGCAACGGGAAATCAAATAGTTAAAGGAAGAGAATTATGAAGATAATATTTGTATGTACTGGAAATACTTGTAGAAGTCCTATTGCTGAAAGTATAGCTACAGCGCTTCTACCTAACGATTCTATTCAATCACGTGGATTATTTGCAATGAATGGACAATCCATTACTCCTGAAGCATTAGAAGTTATTTTAGAAAATAATTTACCAGAACCCTCTGTATCTCAAATATTCAGTCAAGATGACTTAAAAAGTGATTTAATTTTAACGATGACCAATAGTCATAAACGACAGTTAATCAGTCAATTTGGGACAGAATATCCTATTTATACATTATGTGAGTATGTATCAGAAACAGGTGAAATAGATGATCCATTTGGCGGTAGCATAGATACCTATCGTCACACATTTAATCAATTATATTCTCTTATTAGCAAATTGAAACACGAAGAATAAAGAGAAATATTACGCTAATAGTATAAGTTGAGTAATAAATAAGTTATAATAAAGAAGTATAGCTTGTCAGCTATGCTTCTTTTTATCTTTGCAAGTGAGGTGAAATAATATGCAAGAACTTACAACTTTACTGGATGAATTGAAAACTCAATCGTTTTTCAAAAAAGATGAGATTTGTGTGATAGGATGTTCAACTTCTGAAGTAATTGGGGAAAAAATTGGGTCAGTTGGTTCAATGGAAGTTGCTGAAACTATTTTTAATGAATTGGAACGTATAAAACGTGAAACGGGCGTTTCATTTGCGTTTCAAGGTTGTGAACATATTAATAGGGCGATTACAATTGAGCGTGAAGATTATAATCCATTTACTATGGAAGAAGTAACTGTTGTACCAGATGTTCATGCAGGAGGAAGTCTTGCTACATATGCCTATCAACATATGAAAGATCCAATAGTCATTGAATATATAAAAGTGCCTAAAGGTATTGATATTGGTCAAACGCTTATTGGAATGCACATTAATCATGTTTGTGTTCCGTTGAGAACAAGCGTTAAAAAAGTTGGTGAAGCTACAGTTACAATCGCTACTTCAAGACCAAAAAAAATTGGTGGAGAAAGAGCTAAATATGAATAAGTTCTAAAGGAAGAAGGGGAATATATGTCTTATATTAAAGAACAAGATCACATTATTTATGAAGCGATTCAAAATGAATACAACCGTCAAAACAATAATATTGAGCTCATTGCTTCAGAGAACTTCGTTTCAGAAGCGGTAATGGAAGCGCAAGGATCTGTAATGACAAATAAATATGCAGAAGGCTATCCAGGTCGTCGTTACTATGGTGGTTGTGAATATGTTGATGTTACGGAAACAATAGCTATTGAACGTATCAAAGCTTTATTCGGAGCTGAACATGCAAATGTACAACCCCATTCAGGTTCTCAAGCTAATATGGCAGTGTATTTAGTTGCTTTAGAGATGGGAGATACTGTGCTTGGAATGAATTTAAGTCATGGTGGTCATTTAACTCACGGTGCTTCAGTTAATTTTAGTGGTAAGTTTTATAACTTTATCGATTATGGCGTGGATAAAGAAACTGAAAGAATTAATTATGATGAAATTCGTGAATTGGCACAGAAACATAAGCCTAAATTAATTGTAGCTGGTACGTCAGCGTATTCTAGACAATTAGATTTTAAGAAATTTAAAGAAATTGCTGATGAAGTTGGTGCTAAATTAATGGTTGATATGGCACACATTGCAGGTTTAGTAGCAACTGGATTACATCCTAATCCTGTAGAATATGCTGACTTTGTTACCAGTACAACTCATAAAACGTTGAGAGGACCACGTGGAGGCCTGATTCTTTGCAAGGAAAAGTATAAAAAAGAGATAGATAAGACAATATTTCCTGGAATTCAAGGTGGACCACTAGAACATGTGATTGCTGCAAAAGCTGTTGCTTTTGGAGAAGCTTTAGAACCAGATTTCAAAGTGTATCAAGAACAAGTCATTAAAAATGCTAAAACTTTAGCTGAAACACTTCAAAATGAAGGATTTAGAATTGTTTCAGGAGGTACAGATAATCATCTAATTTCAGTAGATGTGAAACAATCAGTTAATTTAACGGGTAAACAGGCTGAAGAAACATTAGATTCAATTGGTATTACATGTAATAAAAATACAATACCTTTTGATCAGGAGAAACCATTCGTTACAAGTGGAATTAGACTAGGCACTCCTGCTGCAACGACGCGTGGTTTTGATGAAGTAGCATTTAAAGAAGTAGCTTTAATTATCAGTACAGCATTAAAAAATTCAACTGACCAAGCAAAATTGAAAGAAGCTAGTGATAGAGTAAAACAATTGACTCACCAATATCCGCTATATGAATAACAACATAAATGGAGGAAATGAATTATGAGTAAAGTACATGTATTTGATCACCCACTCATTCAACATAAATTGAGTTACATTCGTGATAAAAATACTGGAACAAAAGAATTTAGAGAGCTTGTTGATGAAGTAGGTATGCTAATGGCATATGAAGTTACAAGAGATTTACAATTGCAAGATGTAGAAATTGAAACACCTGTAACAACTATGACAGCAAAACGATTAGCTGGAAAAAAATTAGCAATTGTACCTATTTTAAGAGCAGGATTAGGGATGACAGATGGTGTATTAAACTTAGTTCCAGCTGCTCGTGTAGGACATATTGGTTTGTATCGTGATCCTAAAACATTAAAAGCAGTAGAATATTTTGCTAAATTACCTCAAGATATCGATGAACGTGAAATTATAGTAGTTGATCCAATGTTAGCTACAGGCGCTTCAGCAATCGAAGCAATCAATTCACTAAAAAATCGAGGTGCAAAGAATATTCGTTTTATGTGTTTAATTGCCGCACCTGAGGGTGTTGAAAAAATGCAAGAAGCTCATGAAGATGTTGATATCTATATTGCAGCTTTAGATGAAAAACTTAATGAAAAAGCATATATTACACCTGGTTTAGGAGATGCTGGGGATAGATTATTTGGTACTAAATAGTACTATAGGAGTAAATATTATGAGAAAGATTATGACAGTCTTTGGTACAAGACCGGAAGCAATTAAAATGGCACCTTTAGTTAAAGCACTTGAAAAAGATTCAATGCTAGAACCAATTATTGTTGTAACTGCTCAACATAGAGAAATGCTTGATTCAGTTTTAAAAACATTCAACATAAAACCACATTATGATTTGAATATCATGAAAAAAGGGCAAACTCTTTCAGAAATAACAGCTAAATCTATTATTCAACTTGAGCAAATTATGAAAAAAGAATGTCCAGATATGGTACTTGTTCATGGTGATACAACAACTACTTTTTCTGGCGCATTAGCAGCTTTTTATAATCATACATCTGTAGGCCACGTAGAAGCTGGTCTTAGAAGTGGGAATAAATATGCGCCTTTTCCAGAAGAAATAAATCGGCAGATGGTTAGTAATATTGCCGATTTACACTTTGCTCCTACTATTGGTGCAAAACGCAATCTAATTCAAGAAAATAAAGATAAGACATCTATAGTGATTACTGGCAATACTGCCATTGATACACTAAATTTTACAATTAATAAAAATTATACTTCTGAGTTGATAGAAAAGCATAAAAATAAAAAAATTGTATTGCTGACCGTTCATCGTAGAGAGAATATTGGAAAACCTATGGAACACATTTTCAAAGCAGTTAGAGATATCGTTGAAGATATTGAAGACGTTGTAGTAGTTTTTCCTTTACATATGAATCCCGAAGTTAGAAAACTATCATACGCTTATTTAGAAAATCATCCAAGGATAGAGCTTATTGAACCATTAGATGTTGTCGATTTTCATAATTTTGCTAATCATGCTTATTTAATTTTGACTGATTCTGGAGGCATTCAAGAAGAAGCACCATCATTAAATAAACCAGTTTTAGTTCTTAGAGATGTAACTGAAAGACCTGAAGGTGTAGAAGCTGGAACATTAAAAGTAATTGGAACAGAGTATACACATGTGTATCAAGAAATAAGAAAATTATTAAAGAACAAACAAGTTTATAATAATATGGCCTATGCTCAAAATCCTTATGGAGATGGAAAGGCATCTGAACGTATATGTGATAGTATTAAATACTATTTAGGATTAACTGAAGAAATACCTAAAGAATTTGAAAAGTTAAAAAATTGTTGATTTATTTGTGAACATTTTATGACAATATTGGTGTTAAATTAAACAACAATTTGAATAGAATTGACACATAAATTACCCTATATTATTATTGAAATTGTATGAGTGGAACGGTTTCCATGATTGTCATAAGTTTTGGAGGCACAAAGAATGAAACGGTTCAGCATCATATTTAGACAATTCATTCAATATTACATTTATTTTTTAATATTGTTAAGTATTTTGTATTTTATTAAATCTAATTCTTTTTTATTAGGCTTAATAATTGGGACACTTGGGTCTCTAATCAACACATACATTTTTGAGATATATCTTTCTAGGGCAAAACAACCAGATAATATACATATTTCTACAGGTAATGTATGGAGATACTTAGTCGCAATTATTGCATGTATAGTATGGGTTGTCTTTAAAGAGAATGTAAATATCATTGGTATAATGATAGGCCTTATGATTTCTTATGTATTAATCATTTTTCGCCCTCTCTTGCTAAAATAGTAAACTATATACAGAAAGAGGTGAGTACATGGATCACAAATCCCCACTCGTAAGTTGGAATGTGTTTGGATTTGATATTGTTTTCAACTTAGCAAGTATTATGATGCTTATTATTACTGCTATTATTGTTTTTATAATAGCTATTGTTTGTACGCGTAATCTTAAGAAAAGACCTAGTGGCAAACAAAACTTTATCGAATGGATTTTCGATTTTGTAAGAGGCATTATTGAGAGTAACATGGCTTGGAAAAAAGGTGGTCAATTTCACTTCTTGGCGGTAACATTAATTTTATTTATTTTTGTTGCCAATATGCTAGGTTTACCATTTGCAATTGTTACACATGATCATTATTTATGGTGGAAATCTCCAACTGCTGACGCGACTGTAACGTTGACGTTATCTACGATGATGATTTTATTAACACATTACTATGGTGTTAAAATGCGTGGAACAAAAGCATATGTTGGTAATTACTTTAAACCTTTCTGGCCATTAGCAATTATTAATGTCTTTGAAGAATTCTCTTCAACATTAACACTAGGTTTACGTCTTTACGGTAATATTTTTGCTGGTGAGTTACTATTATCACTATTAGCTGGCCTGTTTTTCCAAAACGGCTGGGGCTGGATAATTAGTATTCCTGGCTTAATTATATGGCAAGGATTCTCAATCTTTGTCGGTACAATCCAAGCATATATCTTTATTATGCTATCTATGGTTTACATGTCCCATAAAGTTGCGGACGCACATTAACATAAACAAACATTTTAGGAGGAATTATTAATATGGGTTTAATCGCAGCAGCAATTGCAATCGGTTTATCAGCATTAGGTGCTGGTATCGGTAACGGTCTTATTGTTTCTAGAACAGTTGAAGGTGTAGCACGTCAACCAGAAGCACGTGGTCAATTAATGAGTATTATGTTCATTGGTATTGGTTTAGTTGAAGCATTACCAATCATCGGCGTTGTTATCTCATTCATGACATTATTCAGATAAGAAATGTTCGAGGCGAAGTCTCTTTGATCTTCGCCATTCGTTTTATTTAGTGGCAAAGTGATGATTAATAATGAAAGGAGTGTCAAATGCCAGTGAACGCATTAACTAATTCATTTGTTTTAGGTGCAACTACAGGTGGCGTTGAATGGGGAACAACAATTGTTACATTTATTACATTTATAATCCTATTAGCGTTATTGAAAAAATTTGCTTGGGGTCCATTAAAAGAAGTAATGGATAAACGTGAACGCGATATCAATAGAGATATTGACGAAGCTGAAGAAGCAAAATTGAATGCACAAAAACTTGAAGAAGAAAATAAAAAGACACTTAAAGAAACACAAGATGAAGTTCATCATATTCTTGAAGATGCAAGAATTCAAGCACGTAAACAACATGAAGAAATTATTAAAGATGCACATGAACGTGCAAACGGTATGATTGAAACAGCACAAAGTGAAATCAACAGTGAAAAAGAACGCGCTCTTGCAGATATTAATAATCAAGTTTCTGAGTTATCTGTTTTAATAGCTTCTAAAGTTTTACAAAAAGAAATTTCAGAACAAGATCAAAAAGGTCTCGTTGATAAGTATCTTAAAGAGGCAGGCGATAAATAATGGCAGAGTAGCAAAAAAATATGCTAAAGCTTTATTTGATGTCTCTATAGATAAAGATCGATTAGATTTAATGTATGAAGAATTACAAGAAGTTAGTCATGCAACTTTAAATTACATTGATGATTTAAAAGCAATTGATTCAAATCCTAATCAGCCTGCTTCTGAACGACGTAAATTCGCAGGTATTGTATTTGGGGATGCGAACTATTACTTAAAAAATATGCTAATGATTTTAGCAAATAATCGTCATTTAGCGCTTATCCATTCTATCTTTAAAGAATTTAAACATTTGTATGACCATCATTATAATCAAGGTGATGCTTTGGTTGAATCTGTATATCAATTGAATGAAGAAGAATTATCTCGTATTGAAAGTGTAATTCTTAACAAAACTAAATTGTCTAAAGTACATATTACAACTAAAATAAATCCTAACTTAATTGGCGGTTTTAGAGCAAAAGTTGGGACTACTGTATTAGATGGCAGTATAAAAAATGATTTAGAACAAATAGAGCGTAAATTTAAAAGAGTTAATTAAAAAAGAGGAGTGACATAGATGGCCATCAAAGCTGAAGAAATCAGTGCATTACTTCGCTCACAAATTGAAAACTATGAGTCAGAAATGTCTGTTGATGATGTAGGTACCGTCCTTCAAATTGGTGATGGTATTGCATTAATTCACGGATTAAATGATTGTATGGCTGGTGAGCTTGTAGAGTTTTCAAATGGAGTGCTTGGTTTAGCACAAAACCTTGAAGAATCAAATGTGGGTGTCGTAATCTTAGGACCTTATAGTGAAATTAGAGAAGGCGACGAAGTTAAACGTACTGGCCGTATCATGGAAGTGCCAGTAGGTGAAGAACTTATCGGACGTGTTGTAAATCCACTTGGTCAACCAATTGATGGACAAGGTCCTATCAATTCAACTAAGACACGCCCTGTTGAGCAAAAAGCAACAGGTGTTATGGATCGTAAATCAGTTGATGAACCATTACAAACTGGTATTAAAGCGATTGACGCATTAGTACCAATTGGTCGTGGACAACGTGAGTTAATCATTGGTGATAGACAAACAGGTAAAACAACGATTGGTATTGATACAATTTTAAACCAAAAAGGTTTAGATACAATTTGTATTTATGTAGCTATTGGTCAAAAAGATTCAACAGTACGTGCAAACGTTGAAAAATTACGTCAAGCTGGTGCTTTAGACTACACAATTGTTGTATCTGCATCAGCAGCGGAACCAGCACCATTATTATACATTGCCCCTTATTCAGGAGTAACAATGGGTGAAGAGTTCATGTTTAATGGAAAAAATGTACTTGTTGTATATGATGATTTAACTAAACAAGCAGCAGCTTATCGTGAATTATCATTATTATTACGCAGACCTCCAGGTCGTGAAGCATATCCAGGGGACGTCTTCTACTTACACAGTAGATTGTTAGAAAGAGCAGCTAAATTAAGCGATGCATTAGGTGGCGGTTCAATTACAGCTTTACCTATCATTGAAACACAAGCTGGAGATATCTCTGCATATGTTCCAACTAACGTAATTTCAATTACTGACGGACAAATTTTCTTACAATCTGATTTATTCTTCTCAGGTGTACGACCTGCGATCAATGCCGGTCAGTCTGTATCACGTGTTGGTGGTTCAGCACAAATTAAAGCAATGAAAAAAGTTGCCGGTACATTACGTTTAGATTTAGCATCTTATCGTGAGTTAGAATCATTTGCACAATTTGGTTCTGATTTAGACGAATATACTGCTAGAAAATTAGAACGTGGTAAACGTACGGTTGAAGTTTTAAAACAAGATCAAAACAAACCACTTCCTGTTGAAAATCAAGTGTTAATTATTTATGCCTTAACAAAAGGTTATTTAGATGACATTCCTGTAGAAGACATTACACGTTTTGAAGATGAATTAAATAGTTGGTCTAAATCAAATGCTTCAGAATTATTAGGAGAAATCAGAGAAACTGGTAACCTTCCTGATGATGCTAAATTTGAATCAGCTATTAATGAATTTAAGAAAAGTTTTAGCAAGTCTGAATAACTAAACTTTAAATCAAAAAGGTGGTGAGATAATGGCTTCTCTTAAAGAGATAGATAGTCGTATTAAATCGACGAAAAAAATGAAACAGATTACTAAAGCGATGAACATGGTTTCAAGTTCTAAATTACGTCGAGCTGAAAAAAATACTAAGCAATTCGAACCTTATATGGAAAAAATGCAAGATGCGATAACTGCTATTGCAGGCGCAAGTAAAAATTCAAGTCATCCAATGTTAAGACCAAGACACATTCAACGTAGTGGTTACCTGGTTATTACAAGTGACAAAGGATTAGCGGGTGCTTATAGTTCGAATGTGCTTAAACGACTAGTCAATGACATTAAAGAAAAACATACAAATAGTGATGAATATAGCATTATTGTTTTAGGTCAATCCGGTGTTGATTTCCTTAAAAATAGAGGTTATGAAGTTGAAAGTTCACTTGTTGATGTACCTGATCAACCTTCATTTAAATCAATACAAGCTATCGCTAAGCATGCGATTGACTTATTCAGTGAAGAACATATTGATGAACTTAAGATTTATTATAGCCACTATGTTAGTGTTCTTGAAAATAAACCTTCTGTTAAACAAGTTCTACCATTATCTCAAGAAGATTCTAGTCAAGGCCAAGGTCAAATGTCGTCATATGAATTTGAACCAGATAAAGACTCAATCTTAAGAGTTATTCTTCCACAATACGTTGAAAGTTTAATCTATGGAACGATTCTTGATGCTAAGGCTAGTGAACATGCAGCACGTATGACTGCAATGAAAAATGCATCTGATAATGCAACTGAACTTATTGATGACTTATCATTACAATATAATAGAGCGAGACAAGCTGAAATCACTCAACAAATTACAGAAATTGTTGGTGGTTCTGCCGCACTTGAATAATATTTTAAAGGAGGAAACAACATGGGTAATGGCCGTGTAACTCAGGTTATGGGTCCTGTAATTGATGTTCGATTCGAACATAATGAAGTCCCTGAAATTAATAATGCCCTAATTATTGAAGTCCCTAAAAATGATGGCACATTCAAATTAACATTAGAAGTTGCATTGCAATTAGGTGATGATGTTGTTCGTACTATTGCAATGGATTCAACTGATGGTGTTCAACGTGGTATGCAAGTTGTGAATACTGGTAAAGATATTAGTGTTCCTGTAGGTGAAGAAACACTTGGACGTGTGTTTAACGTTTTAGGAGAAACAATAGATTTAAATGAAAAAATAGATAGTTCTGTTAGACGTGATCCAATTCATCGTCGTCAACCTAATTTTGATGAATTGTCTACTGAAGTAGAAATCCTTGAAACAGGTATCAAAGTTGTAGACTTATTAGCACCTTATATTAAGGGTGGTAAGATTGGTTTATTCGGTGGTGCCGGTGTAGGTAAAACTGTATTAATTCAAGAATTAATCAATAATATCGCTCAAGAACATGGTGGTATTTCTGTATTCGCTGGTGTAGGTGAACGTACTCGTGAAGGTAACGACTTATACTATGAAATGAGCGATAGTGGCGTTATCAATAAAACTGCCATGGTATTTGGACAAATGAATGAGCCACCAGGTGCGCGTATGCGTGTTGCTTTATCTGCATTGACAATGGCTGAATATTTCCGTGATGAACAAGGTCAAGATGTACTTTTATTCATTGACAATATTTTCCGCTTTACTCAAGCTGGTTCTGAAGTTTCAGCATTATTAGGACGTATGCCTTCAGCTGTAGGTTATCAACCAACATTAGCAACTGAAATGGGTCAATTACAAGAACGTATTACATCTACTAATAAAGGTTCAGTCACTTCAATTCAAGCAGTATTCGTTCCTGCCGATGACTATACTGACCCAGCACCAGCAACTGCGTTCGCGCATTTAGATGCAACAACAAACTTAGAACGTAAATTAACTGAAATGGGTATTTATCCTGCGGTAGACCCATTAGCTTCAACTTCTAGAGCTTTAGAACCATCTATTGTTGGACAAGAACATTATGAAGTTGCACGTGAAGTTCAATCTACATTACAAAAATACAGAGAATTACAAGATATCATTGCAATTTTAGGTATGGATGAATTATCTGAAGAAGATAAATTAACAGTAGAACGCGCGCGTAGAATTCAATTCTTCTTATCACAAAACTTCCATGTGGCTGAACAATTTACTGGTCAAAAAGGTTCTTATGTTCCAGTTAAAACAACTGTAGCGGACTTTAAAGATATCTTAAATGGTAAATATGATCATATTCCTGAGGATGCGTTCCGTTTAGTTGGAAGTATGGATGATGTTATTGCTAAAGCTAAAGATATGGGTGTTGAAGTTTAAACTAATTAGGAGGTAAAGATAATGAACACAGTAAATCTTGATATTGTCACTCCTAATGGTTCAGTCTACGAAAAAGATGATGTTGAACTCGTTGTATTTCAAACTACTGCGGGCGAAATAGGTATCATGAGTGGACATATTCCGACAGTTGCCGCATTAAAGATAGGCCATATTAAAGTTAAGTTTAAGAATGGTACTGAGTATATAGCTGTTAGTGGTGGCTTTGTTGAAATTAGACAACATAAAGTATCTGTCATTGTTCAAACAGCTGAAACAGCTAGTGAGATTGATGTAGAAAGAGCTAAGTTGGCTCGTCAAAGAGCTCAGTCTCATTTAGATGAAGAGGATAACAGTGACATTAACCGAGCTAAACGCGCATTAGCTAGAGCGGAAAACCGTCTGCGTGTAGCTGAATTAAAATAATGATTAAATTAAAATAATGATTAAATTAAATGATGTGGGATAATATTTATGATGAATATATTATCTCAATTTAGTGAGAATGGTTAATGAAAAAGTAACAGATATTAAAATATTATTGGTTTAGTTAATTATTCTTAATATATTAAAAGAGTTTGAGACATTTAATGGTGTTTCAAGCTCTTTTTTTATTGTAAATAAAAGAACTTAGAATGATAATAACTTTAAATTTTTATTTTAGTTACTTTTATTAAATATCGTAACGTTCTTATGTATCATTATTAACTTTTTTAATGTACAATATATTACAGAAATCTTTAAGGAGAGAAAAGAATGGAATATGTTGGGCAATTTGCAATAATACATCTATTTTTACATGTAATATGTATATGTATTGCGTACTGGGCATTACATTCTCTCAGATTAGATCAATTTTTTAAAAAAGGATATTCAACACAACTGCAAGTGTGTATGATTTTCTTAGCAATTTTAATGGGTACTGCAGTAAGTAACTTTATCGTGGATTTATTACAGTATTCTACACAAATTAAATATTTATTTTAAAAAATGAATTTCTACTAATTAACTAAAAATGTAGATATACTAATTAAATAAGTAATTCAAAATGGGAAATGTTATAAGAAATAGGAGTTTAATGTGGAGGATTAATATGGATAAGATAATTATAAATGGAGGCAATCGCCTTACTGGTGAAGTTCAAGTAGAAGGAGCTAAAAATGCTGTATTACCTGTCCTTACAGCATCGTTATTAGCGTCTGAAGGACAAAGTAAATTAACCAATGTGCCAGATTTAAGTGATGTTGTTACTATCAATAATGTTTTATCTACTTTAAATGCTAAAGTGGATTATGATAAAGAAAACGGATCAGTTACAGTTGATGCTTCTGCTACACTAAATGAAGAAGCGCCTTATGAATATGTGAGTAAAATGAGAGCAAGTGTGTTAGTAATGGGACCTTTATTAGCACGTTTAGGTCATGCAATCGTTGCATTACCAGGTGGCTGTGCAATTGGTGCTCGTCCAATTGAACAACATATCAAAGGTTTTGAAGCCTTAGGTGCAGAAATTCATTTAGAAAACGGAAATATATACGCAAGCACTAAAGAGGGATTGAAAGGTGCAAATATTCATCTAGATTTTCCAAGTGTAGGTGCAACTCAAAATATTATAATGGGTGCTTCTTTAGCACAAGGAAAAACAGTTATCGAAAATGTAGCTAAAGAACCTGAAATTGTAGATTTAGCTAATTATATCAATGAAATGGGTGGTAACGTTGTTGGTGCTGGTACAGATACCATTACTATCCATGGTGTTGAAAAATTAACGGGCGTTGAACATGCAATTATACCTGATCGTATTGAAGCAGGTACACTTATTATCGCAGCAGCAATTACAAGAGGAGATGTTTTTGTAAAAGGTGCTGTTAAAGAACATATGACAAGTTTAATTTATAAATTAGAAGAAATGGGAGTTAACCTCGATTTTAATGAGGAAGGTGTACATGTTACTACAAATGGTGAACTTCAACCTGTAGATATTAAAACACTGCCTCATCCAGGTTTCCCTACAGATATGCAATCACAAATGATGGCATTATTATTAACAGCTGAAGGCCATAAAGTGGTAACTGAAACAGTATTTGAAAATAGATTTATGCATGTTGCAGAATTTAGAAGAATGAATGCTAATATTAATGTAGAAGGTAGAAGTGCTAAAATAGAAGGTAAAAGTCAACTACAAGGTGCTCAAGTAAAAGCTACGGATTTAAGAGCAGCCGCAGCTCTTATTTTGGCTGGTTTAGTGGCAGAAGGTACAACTCAAGTGACAGAACTTAAACACTTAGATCGTGGTTATGTTAATTTCCATGAGAAGTTAAAATCACTTGGTGCAGATATCAAAAGAGTCGATGACTAATTTTTAAATAGATTTGAGGTAATAGTTATGGAAACAATTTTTGATTATAATGAAATAAAAAAAATCATTCCTCATAGACAACCTTTTTTACTTATTGATCGTATTGTTGAATATGAAGAAGGAAAGCGTTGTGTAGGTTTAAAACAAGTTTCAGGAAACGAACCGTTTTTCCAAGGACATTTTCCTGATTATGCAGTTATGCCTGGTGTTCTCATTACAGAAGCTTTGGCACAAACTGGAGCGGTAGCTATGTTAAATAGTGAAGAAAATAAAGGTAAAATTGCATTATTTGCTGGGATTGATAAATGTAGATTTAAAAAACAAGTGACACCTGGTGATACTTTAATGTTAGAAGTTGAAATTACAAAAATTAAAGGTCCTATTGGAAAAGGTACAGCAAAAGCTACTGTTGATGGACAACTTGCTTGTAGTTGTGAACTTACTTTTGCTATTCAAGATGCGTAATTAAAATAAGAGTAGTAGCGAAATCATTCATTTCGTTACTACTCTATTTTTATCTTTCAAATTTTTCTTCTTTTAATTTCGGTTTAGATTGCATCATTCTGTTAAATGTAATTTTTAATTCTTCTCCAGATAATCCTTCATCAATAAGTTGTTCTAATAGTGTTTCTGCGTATACCTGACGGTGTGTATAAATATGACACTCGAAAATAATTGATATTTTCCTTTCAAATAGAGAGATATGTTTTATTGTTGCATCAAACAATGCTGGATCGTTAGAAGGTCTAGTAATCACTACTCTGATATCTAATACTGTTTGTGATTCATAAAATTTTTGCATGATATCATAATGTGTATCTGAAATTACAATTTCTAGGAGCCAACCTGTACCACTATTCTCTTTATTTATAATAACACCATCATAAAGTTCAAATTCTGAAATCCTGTTATCATCGCTTACTATTTGGAATCGAACTGCTTTAAAAGTCTTCATAACATGTCTCCCATACTCTTAAACATTTTTAAATTATATGATTATTGTTTTTTTGTTAAATAAGTCGTCTCATATCTTAATATTTTTCTTAAATATATCAGATATTAATACTAAAAAGGGAAGAAATCTAAAAAAATAGCTTTTTGACGTTATATTCAATTCTATTTAATATAACGATATAAGGAGGTGACACATGTTAAATAAGATAGTAATCGTTGGTCGTATGACTAAAGATGCAAAAATTTATGATAATGAGGAGGTGAAAATCGCAACGTTTAGTGTGGCTACTGAACGTAATTATAAAGATGAAAATGATGAAATAGCGTGTGATTATATATTTTGTAAAGCATTTGGTAAGATGGCCAGCAACATTGAAAAATATACTTCTCAAGGATCTTTAGTAGGTATTACTGGCCAAATGCGTTCTCGTAAATATGAAAAGGAAAAACAAACTCACTTTGTCACAGAATTATATGTTGAAACAATTAAATTTATGTCCCCTAAATTAAATAATGAAAAACTCTCAGATAGCTCACTAAATACAGACACTTATCCATTTGATAATCTCGAATTAATGAATATAAAATAAAACTCTCTATTTTTAATACTCCAAACCTTTCCAATTAATATAAAATAAGTCTTTCAATTATACTCAAATATACTCAAGAGGTCGGTATAAATATTCCGACCTCTTTAACTATGTATAAGACATTAGATACAACTCATTCATTGAATGATAAAAAAGACAGTGTATTTTTCTGAAATATTACAAAGTAATTACAGTTGGTTCTTTTATTATATATCTAATAAACACTGCCATTAAAGTGTTTATAGTATATATATAAGAAAAATTATTTACAAATCTATGTAATTTTAATGTAAAATAAGTATATTTTTTTTATTTCACTGTAACCTGCTAAGCTTTTTTAGATGTTAGAGTAGTATCCGTAAAATATTTAAGAAAACAAATGACTTAGGAGGATTATACTATTATGAAAAAGACAATTATTGCATCTTCATTAGCAGTAGGCTTAGGATTAGTAGCAGGAAACGTAAGTCATGCTGATGCAAGTGAAAATCAAATTAATAAAGAAAAATTAGCTCAATTAGCGGAATCTAACGATCAATCATTAAATCAACATCCTATTCAAGAAGGAGCTTATAATTACCAATTTAATTTAAATGGTAAAACTTATCATTTTTGGTCAGATGGAACATATTTTAAATGGGAATATTATCCATCAAACGGTTCAACTGTAAATAGTGCTAATCAAAATGTAGCTTCAACTCAATCAGCACAAAATGTATCTTTCCAAAATAATAATTATAATCATATAAATCAATCAGCTTCAACTTCAAATGTAAGTCAACACTATGCAAATGAAGCTCAAACACAACAAGCACCAAAAACAACACAAACTAAACAAGCAACTCAAACACAACAAGCACCTGCTAATGCAACTACAAATCAACCTAAACAATCAACAAGTGGTTCATCTGTAAATGTAAATAGTCATTTACAACAAATCGCTCAACGCGAATCAGGTGGAGATATTCATGCCATCAACCCTTCTTCTGGTGCAGCAGGTAAATATCAATTCTTACAATCTACTTGGGATTCAGTAGCACCAGCACAATATAAAGGTGTATCACCAGCACAAGCACCTGAAAGTGTTCAAGATGCTGCGGCAGTAAAACTTTATAATACTGCAGGTCCATCTCAATGGGTTACAGCGTAAAACTTAATAAATAATTTACTAGTGCCTGAGACAATATGAGTTGTCTTAGGCATTTTTATATATATTGATAGTAATGACTGAATTTAGAAAGATTTCTGTACTATTCTTTATTTATTATATTTATAATAATAGTTGTATGAATTAAACTTATTTCAATGAATATCTTTTTTATTTGAATTATAACAATGGTTTTGTTATGGTTAAATTAAACTAAAGACTACTAGGGGAGCCATGGAACATGGCTGAGATGAAGCATTCAGACCCTTATAACCTGATTTGGTTAATGCCAACGTAGGAAAGTAGTAATACATATTCATTCATTCTATTTTTTTGAATATTGACTACATTTCTACGTTGAAATGTAGTTTTTTTATTTAAGGAGGAATAGTTAATGAGTTTTTCAGATGAATTAAAGCAAGCGTCAAAGCCAATTATTGAAGAGATTTATAATGATGGTTTTATTCAAGATTTATTAAAGGGAAAATTATCAAAACAAGCAGTACGCCAATACTTACGTGCTGATGCTTCTTATTTAAAAGAATTTACTAATTTATATGCTTTACTTATTCCTAAAGCACCTACTATGAAAGAAGTGAAATTCTTAGTAGAGCAAATTGAATTTATGTTAGACGGCGAAGTAGAAGCCCATGAAATTTTAGCGGACTATATTAATGAACCTTATGAAGAAATTGTAAAAGAAAAAGTGTGGCCACCTAGTGGAGATCATTACATTAAACATATGTATTATCATGCTTATACACACGAAAATGCTGCATACACTATAGCTGCAATGGCACCATGTCCTTACGTATATGAAGTGGTTGCTAAATGGGGATTAGAAGATTCAAATCTTAATAGAGATGCACTTACTGCTAAGTGGTTTGATTTTTATAGCACTGAAATGGCACCTTTAATTGAAGTATTTGACCGTTTGTTAAATGAACTTACAGAACATTGTACCGAACAGGAAAAAAGAGAAATTAAAGAAGCATTTTTACAAAGTACTGTACATGAACGTCACTTCTTTAATATGGCATACATTGATGAAGAATGGGATTTTGGAGGAGCAAATCATGAATAAACCTAAGATTGCGTTAACAATTGCTGGTACTGACCCTTCTGGTGGCGCAGGAGTTATGGCAGATTTAAAATCATTCCATGCTTGTGGCGTATATGGAATGGCTGCTATTACAAGTATTGTGGCTCAAAATACTAAAGGAGTTCAACATATCCATAATCTAGAAACTAGTTGGGTTAAAGAACAATTAGATAGCGTATTTGATGATGAATTACCTCACGCAATTAAGACTGGAATGATTGCTACACATGAAACGATGGAACTGATTCAAACGTATTTAAAAAATCATAGCAATATTCCCTATGTTATCGATCCAGTTATGCTAGCAAAAAGTGGTGATTCCTTAATGGATGATGAAACAAAAAAACATCTTCAGAAAACGCTCTTACCATTAGCGGATGTCGTTACTCCTAACATTCCAGAAGCTGAAGAAATTACTGGCTTGAAAATTGATACTGAAGATAATATTCGTAAAGCAGGTCATATATTTATAAATGAAATAGGAAGTAAAGGTGTAGTAATTAAAGGCGGTCATTCTGCTGATTTAAATAATGCTAAAGACTTTTTATTTACTAAAGATGATGTCTATACTTTTGAAGAGAAGCGATTTAATACGCCACATACTCATGGTACAGGTTGCACATTTTCAGCTGTTATCACAGCCGAACTAGCTAAAGGTAAAACAATTTATGAAGCTGTAAAAAAAGCTAAAAAATTTATTTCATTAAGTATTGAACATACACCTGAAATCGGTCAAGGACGCGGCCCGGTAAACCATTTTGCTTATATGAAGAAAGTAGGTTTAGACGATGAATAGTTTAGAAAAGATAAGACAAGAGAATCCACTAGTAGTCTGTTATACCAATGATGTGGTTAAAAACTTCACTGCGAATGGACTCTTGAGTATTGGTGCAAGTCCAGCAATGAGTGAAGCTCCAGAAGAAGCAGAAGAGTTCTATAAAGTAGCAGGGGCACTACTTATAAATATTGGAACATTAACTAAAGCAAATGAGAAAGATATTTTAGAAATTGGAAAAATTGCTAATCAACAAGGTACACCCATTGTATTTGATCCAGTTGCTGTAGGCGCATCAACATATCGTAAACAATTCTGTGAAACTTTTCTTTCTGAAATAAATGTTTCTGTGATTAAAGGAAATGCATCTGAAATTCTTACTTTAGTAGATTCAAATACTACAATGAAAGGCACTGATGGGGAAACAGACTTAGATGTAGTGACAATTGCTAAAAAAGCTTATGAAAAATATCAAACAGCAATTGTTATTACAGGTAGAGAAGATGTTATTATTCAAGATAATCAAATTGTCAAACTATCAAATGGTTCTCCATTACTGGCAAAAATCACAGGCGCTGGTTGTTTATTAGGCGGTTTAGTTGCTGGATTTTTATTTAGAAATACACATCCATCATTACAAGTATTAGAAGAATCAGTAAGTTATTATAATATCGCCGCAGAGATTGCTGAAAAAAGTGAAAAGGTTAATGGACCTGGAACATTCTTATCTCAATTACTTGATGAAATGTATCAACTTAACTATGATACTTATAAACAATTTGTAAAACGTGAAGAGGTTTAAATATGTTTGATTCAAAAAGTTTACAAGTTTATTTTATATGTGGAACACAAGACATCATCGGTGATCAAAACATTAAAGATGTTTTAAAAGCAGCATTAGAATCAGGAATTACTTTATTTCAATTTCGTGAAAAAGGACCAAATGCTTTAGTAGGGGATGAAAAAGAAGCCTTAGCTAAGGAATTGAAAACACTTTGCCATGAGTATAAAGTACCTTTTCTCATTAATGATGATGTGGATTTAGCTGAAAAGATTGATGCAGATGGTATACATGTAGGTCAAGATGACGAAATAATTGCTTCTTTTGCTAATCGTTTTAAAAATAAAATTATAGGATTAAGTGTAGGAAACGTAAAGGAATATCAACAATCAGATTTAGAACACGTAGATTATATAGGCGTAGGTCCAATGTATAAGACATCTTCAAAATCTGATGCAAGTGCCCCTGTAGGCCCTGAAATGATTTCAACATTAAAAAATATTAATCCAAGCTTACCTATGGTTGCTATAGGTGGTATTACTGAAGATAATTGTGAGCCTATAGCTAAAGAAGGCGCTGATGGTGTGTCAGTTATTTCGGTCATTACACATAGTCAAAATATTGACAAGACTGTTAATAAATTAAAGCACTATTTCAAATAAATATCTCTTTTTTTTCAGTTTTTGTTTTCTAGTACACCCTATCTATGATAAAATTATTTCTATGTGAATATATCAATAGAGGTGTAAAAATGAAGAAGAAAGTGCTACTACCTTTGTTATTAGGGGTAATGGTCTTTTTAGCTGGATGTGACTATTCCAAATCTAGTAATAGAAATGGATTTTTCTACAATACATTCGTTGAACCAATGGCTAAAATTCTACATTGGTTAGGCCATTCTGTTTTTCATGATGATTATGGTATTGCAATCATCGTTTTAGTATTAGTTATTCGTATTATCTTATTGCCTTTCATGCTATCAAACTATAAAAATAGTCATATGATGCGTGAAAAAATGAAAATTGCTAAACCTGAAGTAGAAGGTGTACAAGAAAAAGTGAAACGTGCACGTACTCAAGAAGAAAAAATGGCAGCTAATCAGGAAATGATGGAAGTTTATAAAAAATATGACATCAATCCTATGAAGAGTGCTTTAGGTTGTTTACCTGTTTTAATTCAAATGCCTATCGTTATGGGATTATATTTCGTATTGCGTTATCGTATTGGTGGCGGTATTACAGAACATCCACATTTCTTATGGTTTAATTTAGTACATCCTGATATTTGGATTACTATTATTGCCGGTGTGTTATACTTTATCCAAGCATGGGTGTCAAGTAAACAAATGCCTGAAGAACAACGTCAAATGACTTATATGATGATGATCGTTTCACCTATTATGATTATTTGGATTTCATTAAGTTCAGCTTCGGCACTAGGTTTATATTGGTCTGTCAGTGCGGCATTCTTAATTATTCAAACATTCTTTGCAAATAAACATTATGAAAAAGTTGCAAAACAAGAAATTGGACCTATGGTTGAGGCACATAAAGAAAATAATTCAAATAAAAAAGGTAAAAATACGCAAGTCGTTTCTAAAAATAATAAGAAGAAAAAATAATATAAGTATAATACGATAAAAAAGTAGGAAAAGATCATCTATCTTTTCCTACTTTTTTTATTCTTCTAAGTGCCACTCGCTATAAAATTGAGATAAAAATAGTTTCATAAATTGATGACGTTCTTCAGCTAGTTGAGATCCTGTTTGTGTGTGCATTAATTTTTTTAATTTTAATAACTTATCATAGAAGTGTCTAATAGCAGAAGGAGGTAAATCAACCATATCTTTTTCTGAAGGAATTGAGTGATAGGGAGATTCTGTCCACATTGGCTCATTGAAATGTCCAGAAAATTGAAACGTTCTTGCGATACCTATAGCACCAATTGCATCTAAGCGATCAGCATCTCTAACGATTTGTCCTTCGATTGGAAGTGTAACATCGTTATTTCTACCATTTCGATAACTCAAATGTTTGATAATAAAAATAATATTCTTTTGAACAGTATCATCCAATTCTATTTTTTTAAAAAATTGATGTAATTCGCTTAAAGCATGGTGTTTATCAGTCAATTTATCATCTATGACGTCATGCAATAGAGCTGACAATACTATTGTAAGAAAATCGCCTTGATGTTCTTGTTTGGCAATATATTTAGCTAATAATGTGACACGTTCAATATGTGCAATATCATGTCCAGAGTAATCATTTTTATGAAATTGGTACATATATTCTTTAGCTAATAATATTTGTTCTGCTTGATTCATAAACTACTCCTTTAAAAACATGTATTGAATGAGTTTAAAGAATTGGTGATAATAATTGAGATATGCCTTCTTTAAACTTAATCCAAGTACTACGTTGATTATATAATTCTTTAGTCAACTCATATGAGACCTTCATATCTTTAATAAATGCTTTTTTAAGTTGAAGAGAAATATCTTCGTCATAAATGAACGCATTCACTTCGAAATTTAATGTAAAACTACGATTATCCATATTTGCTGTACCTACAGTAGCGATTTCATCATCGACAATGAGTGTTTTTGAATGTAGAAATCCATTATTATATTGATAAATTTTAACACCTGCGTCTAATAAAGAAGCGGCATTTTTTAATGTAGCCCAATAAACAAAAGGATGATCGGGTTTACAAGGAATCATTAAATTAACTTCAACTCCACCTAAAGCGGCAATTTTTATGGCATCAATAAAAGCTTGATCAGGAATAAAATAAGGTGATTGAATATAAATAGAATGTTTTGCTGACATAATCATTTTTAAATAGCCATATTTAATTTGTTCCCAGTCTTCATCAGGACCACTTGAAGCGATTTGAACACCAATCTCGCCGCCTGAATCTACATCAGGAAAATATCTATCTTCATATCTGATATTGTCACGTGTTGATTGTGAATTCCAATCTAAGATGAATCTTAATTCTAATGCATTGACAGAATCACCTTCAAGTCTTAAATGAGTATCTCTCCAATAACCAAATTTTTTATCTTTACCAAGGTATTCATCACCAACATTAAAACCCCCAACATAGCCAATCTTGCCATCTATAATTACAATTTTTCTATGATTACGGTTATTCATTCTTAAATTGATTAAGGGCAATTTGGAAGGGAAGAAGGCTTCTGCGTGTCCACCTTTGTCTTTAAACTGTTTCAAATCTTTCTTGCGTAATGTTCTTGAACCCATATCATCATATAACATTTTAACTTCTATACCATCTTCAAGTCTGTCTTCGAGTGCCTTTAAAATACGACGTCAAAGACCATCACTTTTGAAAATATAGTATTGAATATGTATATAATCTTTAGCATTCTGAATATCTTCAATTAATGCGTCAAATTTAGCATGACCATCTGTAAAGATTTTTATACTGTTATCAGTAGTTAAGAATGCAACATTATTATAGAGTAACATGTGCACCATTTCTTTAAACTTAACAATTTGATGATTACCTTTAGAAAAATCATCTTTTTCAAGCGCATTTAATTGCTCATCAACTATCATAGCTAAACCTTTACGATCTTCTTTTTTTAATTTAAAAATATTTTTGCGTTGTATTTGACGCCCTAATAATAGATATAAAATAAATCCTACTATCGGTAGAAATACAAGAACTAAAAGCCACGCCCAAATTGAACCTGCACTACGACGTTCCATGAAGATAATGATAAATGCGAAAATCAAGTTTAATATAAAGGCAGTGATTAATATGATGTTAATAATTAAAGAAGAATATGAGAAAGATAATTGCACGATCTCTACCATATTAATTGAACCTCCTAAATCGTTTAAAATTAATGTACTAACAAATATTGTACCATGCACTATAATAAATGGTATGATTAATTTTTAAAATAAAAATGTATAATTGACGTAATAAAGAGGAGATTATACGATGATATAGAAGCTATTGAAAGGGTGAATTAGTTGGAAAATCAAAATCATGCCCATCATTCTGAGCAAGTTAAATTAAATTTAAAATCTCGATTAAATCGAATAGAAGGACAAGTTAAAGCAATTAATAGAATGATTGATGAAGACGTCTACTGTGATGATGTATTAACTCAGATAAGAGCAACACGTTCAGCACTTAATAGTGTTGCTACTAAGTTACTAGAACATCACATGAAAAGTTGTATTATGGAAAAAATAAATCAAGGTACTGAAGAAGAAGCAATGGAAGAACTACTAGTGACATTTCAAAAACTAGTGAAAGATTAGTTAGGAGATTGTAATATGTTAAACCGTAATATTGTATTTATAGATAACATTGAAACAAAGGAACAAGCACAAATGTTAAATGAACGTTTGTTAAATATGATTGGAGTACATACGGTATCAATCGATATAGAAAGAAATATGGTTAATGTTGAATATGAAACACCTACTAATTTAAATAGTATTGAAAAAGAAATTTATGACGCTGGATTTAAAGTACTTTCATAATAAAAAGCTTTAGTGTAACTTAAATAATTTAAAATAATTTTCAAATATGGTAGTAAAGCATGACTAATTAGGGTAGTATATCAGTGAAGGTCAAAAAACGAGGTGAGATACCATGAACAAATCAGATAAGTTACAAAATGTAGTCAAATTATTATCATCTTTAGGCGTCAATATCAAAAAAACAAAATCTCGTTTCGACATTATTAATACTTTGCCTACCACAAAAACCGTTACTCAAGAACTTAAATAATATGTGATTGAAAAAAGTCTGAGACATTATTAGTTGTCTCAGACTTTTTTATATGTTGGAGATACATTATCGAAGTGGAACGATAATGTCAAAATGAGTTTTGTCTCATTCTCTTTTATACTATTTTCATGTTATTAACTGAATTAAAATATATTTATTACTAAGCATCTTTGGACGCTGGCTTTTGATGGTAATAAATAGAAAGTATAACACCAATACCTAGCATTAAACTCCATAATGCGCTACCACCATAACTAATAAACGGTAGTGGTATACCTGTAATAGGTAAAAGTTGGATTGTCATACCAATATTTTGCAAAATATGGAAGACGAGTAAAGAAATATAACCAATTAAAAATACCTTATTAAATGATGAAGTTGTTTTTATGGCTAAACGGATAAGATGGAAAATTAAAGCTAGGAATATAAGAAGTAATATCACTGCTCCAATAAATCCAATTTCTTCTCCAATGACAGAAAAAATAAAATCGGTATGGTTTTCTGGAATGTATACTTCTCCGTGATTATAACCTTTACCAAATAATTGACCGGATCCTATAGCTTTTAACGATTCCGTTAAATGGTAGCCATCTCCATTACTATAAGCATAAGGATTTAACCATGAATTGATTCGACCCATTTGGTACATTTTGATATGTAACGTTTTCTCAATCAGAGAGGGTTTATATATAATGGCTAAAATAATGCTACTTCCTAATACTGCTACAGTAATAAAGATAGGAGCAAGAATGCGCCATGTAATACTACTCACTAGCATGATTCCAACAATAATGGCACACAGAACCAATGTAGTTCCTAAATCATTCTGAAGTAAAATTAATATCATAGGTACCAGGGATATGCCAATGATTTTAAAAAATAAGATTAAATCAGTACGAAAAGATTTATTAAATGTAAATCGATTATGATTAGAAACGATTTTAGCCAATGCAAGTATCAAAATAATCTTCATAAATTCTGAAGGTTGAATACTAATTGGACCAAAAGCATACCAACTTTTAGCGCCATTAATAATAGGCGTAATAGGTGTTTCAGGAATGATTAATAAACCTAGTAGTAAGATACAAAAGAAGATATACCATATATATGTATTATTTTTTATTTTTTTGGGAGAAAAAATCATCACAATAAGTGCTAGTATTGCTCCTAAAATATAATAGATAATTTGACGAATACCAAAATTGGCACTATATTGGCCGCCACCCATAGCAGAACTGATTGTAGTCACACTAATGATGGCTAAAATCATTATTAATGCTATAAGTATCCAGTCAATTTTTCGAAGCCAATGTGTTGTAGGCTGTTGACGGGATGAATATTTCATAAAAAACTCCTTAAATTCTATGGAATAGTATATATAGATTTTACATGACTTTATATGATTATGCTACAAAATATAGAAGATGATATAAAGTCGAAGCAGTTTAATCTAAAAAATAACAATTAACATGAATGGACTATTCTTTAAGAAATATACATATTTTTATTTATTGGTAAATGCAAAAAACACTGATACTGTGATAATATGGACATTTAGAAAGAATAATTTAAATTACATATCGTTAATGAAAAGTATAATTAACAATTTAAACTTAATACATTATAGTATTATAATTATGATGAGAGAAACAAAAGCGTAATTAAACTTCAATTTATAAATGGCTTTTGTCATTATTTTTCTCGATGGAGGATATAAAACATGGTAAAAGAAAATATTTGTATCGTATATGGTGGTAAAAGTGCTGAGCATGATGTATCAATTTTAACAGCACAAAATGTATTAAATGCGATTAATAAAGACAAGTATCTTGTAGATATTATATATATTACAAATGATGGTCAATGGAAGAAAAAAGAAAATATTACAAAAAATATTAAAACTGTTGAAGAATTACATTTAGAAGACATAAGTCCTGGAGAAATTACATTACTTTTAAAAGAAAATGGGGAAGGAAGTAAATATGATGCTATTTTCCCATTATTACATGGACCAAATGGTGAAGATGGTACCATTCAAGGTTTATTTGAAGTGCTAGATTTACCATATGTAGGAAATGGTGTATTAGCTGCATCAAGTTCGATGGATAAATTAGTAATGAAACAATTGTTTGAACATCGCGGTTTACCACAACTACCTTATATTAGTTTTTTAAGAAGTGAATATGAAAAATATGAAGGTAATATTATTAAACTCGTTAATGATAAATTAACATACCCAGTATTTGTAAAACCTGCTAACCTTGGATCTAGTGTGGGTATTAGTAAATGTAATAATGAAGATGAACTTAAAAAAGGGATTGAAGAAGCATTTCAATTTGATCGTAAGTTAGTGATTGAACAAGGTATTATTGCACGTGAAGTGGAAGTCGCAGTTTTAGGTAATGATTATCCTGAAACAACATGGCCTGGAGAAGTAATTAAAGATGTTCAATTTTATGACTATAAGTCAAAATATAAAGACGGTAAAATCAGTTTACAAATTCCAGCAGATTTAGATGAAGAGGTTCAAATGACGTTACGTAATATGGCATTAGAAGCATTTAAAGCTACAGATTGTTCTGGATTAGTACGTGCCGATTTCTTTGTGACGGAAGATAATCAAATCTACATTAATGAAACAAATGCGATGCCTGGTTTTACAGCATTTAGCATGTATCCAAGTTTATGGGAAAATATGGGATTATCATACTCTGATTTAATCACTAAACTAATTGATTTAGCTAAAGAACGTTACGAAGATAAAAAGAAAAATAAATATACTATCGATTAAGCGAGGAGCCTAAGTATGATTGAAGTTTCTTTAAAACAAATTCAAAAATGGATATCTTGCGATATTGATGAAGCATATTTAGAACATCAAATTAAAGGAGTCACTATCGATTCTCGTCATGTAGAAAAAGAGATGTTATTTGTTCCATTTAAAGGTGAAAATGTAGACGGTCATCGTTTTGTAGAACAAGCACTAAAAGATGGTGCTGGTGCTTCATTTTATGAAAAAGGACAGGATATTAGCGATTCAATTCAAGGACCTATTATATGGGTAGATGATACATTAACTGCTTTACAACAATTAGCTAAAGCGTACTTAAAGCATGTTAATCCAAAAGTAATTGGAGTGACCGGCTCTAATGGTAAAACCACAACAAAAGATATGATTGAAAGTGTGTTACATACCGAATTTAGAGTCAAAAAAACACAAGGTAACTATAACAATGAAATTGGTTTACCTTTAACCATTCTTCAATTAGACAAAGACACAGAAATTTCTATTTTGGAAATGGGTATGTCAGGATTCCATGAAATTGAATTGTTATCTAAAATTGCGGAACCTGATATTGCGGTTATCACAAATATTGGTGAATCTCACATGCAAGATTTAGGTTCTAGAGAAGGTATTGCTAAAGCCAAATCTGAAATTACTATTGGTCTTAAATCTGATGGCACATTTATATATGATGGAGATGAACCACTTCTAAAACCGCATGTTGAAAATGTGAAAGATGCTAAACTTGTTAGTGTTGGTTTAAATCATGACAATACATTAGTATGTAAAGTGGAAAATAGTAAAAATGATGGTATAGCATTTACGATAAATAACAAGGAACATTATGAATTACCAATTTTAGGTATTCACAACATGAAAAATGCTACTATCGCTATTGCAATTGGACATGAACTTGGTTTAGATTACGACACAATTCAAAAGAATATAAGTAATGTACAACTCACAGGTATGCGTATGGAACGACATGTTACTAATAATCAAATTACGGTTATTAATGATGCTTACAATGCAAGTCCAACAAGTATGAAAGCTGCTATTGATACATTAAGTAATATGAATGGACGTAAAATCATTGTACTCGCTGATTCTTTAGAATTAGGTGAAAATAGTCAACGTATGCATGAAGATGTAGGTGCTTATTTGGACAATAAAGGTATTCATACGTTACTTACTTACGGTAATGATGCTAAGTTTATAAGTCGTACAGGTGGCCAGTTTGTGGAAGATGTAGCTTATTTTTCAGATAAAAATGAACTGACTCATTATTTAAAGTCTATTTTACAACCTGATGACAAAGTGTTAATTAAAGGGTCACGTGGTAATAAACTTGAAGAAGTAGTAAATGCTTTAATTTAATTATTAATAATAATTAAGAGTTGCTTAGAAATGAAAGGTTTCAAAGCAACTTCTTTTTATTATTTTAATAGAACCAATACTCTACTTAAAAATGTTATTTGCTGTAGATATGAAAATTGCTTTATTGCTATAACTATTTTTAGGTGGTACTATATAGAAGTTGACGTAATAAGAAGACCTTATATACAAAAACGTATATTGATAAATAAAAGAATTAAAAGGAGAATTATATTGCAAAATTTTAAAGAATTAGGGATTTCGGATAAAACGGTAAAAACCCTAGAAGAAATGGGTTTTAAAGAACCAACACCGATCCAAAAAGAAAGTATCCCTTATACATTAGAAGGAAAAGATATCCTTGGTCAAGCTCAGACAGGTACGGGTAAAACAGGAGCTTTTGGTATCCCTTTAATAGAAAAAGTTGTTGGAAAATCAGGCGTTCAAGCTTTAATTTTAGCACCTACAAGAGAATTAGCAATGCAAGTTGCTGAACAATTACGCGAATTCAGTCGTGGACAAAATATTCAAGTTGTTACTGTCTTTGGTGGTATGCCAATTGATAGACAAATTAAAGCGTTAAAACGTGGGCCTCAAATTGTAGTAGGAACACCAGGACGTGTTATCGATCATTTAAATCGTCGTACATTAAAAACGAATGATATTCATACTTTAATTTTAGATGAAGCGGACGAAATGATGAACATGGGCTTCATTGATGATATGAGATTTATTATGGATAAAATCCCTGCTGAACAACGACAAACAATGTTATTTTCAGCGACAATGCCTAAAGCTATTCAGACATTAGTACAACAATTTATGAAGTCACCACAAATTGTTAAAACAATAAACAATGAAATGTCTGATCCTCAAATCGACGAATACTATACAATTGTTAAAGAGTTAGAAAAATTTGATACATTTACTAATTTCTTAGATGTACATCAACCTGAGTTAGCTATTGTATTTGGTAGAACTAAACGTCGTGTGGATGAGTTAACAAGTGCATTGCTTACTAAGGGTTACAAAGCAGAAGGATTACATGGAGACATTACACAAGCCAAACGTTTAGAAGTACTTAAAAAATTCAAAAACGATCAAATTGATATATTAGTTGCCACAGACGTTGCAGCACGTGGTCTTGATATTTCAGGTGTAAGTCACGTATATAATTTTGATATACCTCAAGATACTGAAAGTTATACACATAGAATTGGACGTACAGGTCGTGCAGGTAAAGAAGGAATTGCTGTTACGTTTGTTAACCCAATTGAAATGGATTACATTCGTCAAATTGAAGAAGTAAATGACAGAAGAATGAAAGCTTTAAGACCACCTCATCGTAAAGAAGTGCTTAAAGCACGTGAAGAAGATATTAAAGACAAAGTTAAAAACTGGATGTCACGTGAGAGTGAAGATCGTTTAAAACGTATTTCTAGTGAATTATTAGAAGAATATGATAGTACTGAATTAGTAGCTTCATTATTACAAGAACTTGTCGAAGCAAACGATGAAGTTGAAGTTCAATTAACTTTCGAAAAGCCACTTGCAAGAAAGAGTCGTAATAATAAAGGTAATCAATCAAGACGTGGTGGTAAACGAAATAATAAATTTGATAACAAAAATAAACGATCAAAAGGTAATTTCAACAAGAAAAAAGGTAAAAAACAAGATCGTCGAGATAGACAAGATAAAAGAAAAACATCTATCAAAGGTCGTACGTTTGCTGATTTACAAAAATAGTTGTTATAGATAAGAATAAATTTGCTTGATTGAGCTTGAGGTATAAACATATGTCTCAAGCTCTTTTTGATTATAAGTTACCTATTAAATTTATAAATGCTTATACTAATATTATTTTAAAGAAAAAGAGGATAATTGATCGTATTTAAATAGATAGTATTCAGTTTTGGTTTTTACATTAATATCTATCATATTATTTTTAAAAAATAGTATGATATAATATAAAAAAATTGTTAAGGAGTTTATTGTGCAATTACATCACTCTTTTCATAAAAGTCCTAAATCCGCATTTTTATATCATTGGTTAGTAAGTGGAGTCACGTTACTAATAGAGCTCATTATTTTGGGTGGTGGGTTGTGTTGTTGGAAAGCATTTCACTGGCCACATTTTATTTTTTATATTCTACTTGTGTTAACTATTTGTTCTCTTATTCGTTTTATTCTCCAACCTATCAATAGATACTCTTATAGATTTTATAATATAGAAAATAAGAACATAGAAATTTTAAATACTTTTATTTTTAAAAGGTACAAAACAACAAAAATTGAAAGGTTACAACTTTTAAAGGTTAAAACAAATCCGTTATTGAAACAGTTTAATCTTAAGAGAATCATTGTTGTAACTGCAGGTCATGAACTCACAACACCTGTTGTTTCTAATAAAGAAGCAGAACGATTAATATTACATATCTTATCACAAATGCGAGGTAGTAATGATGATATTTAAACCTCAAAAACTACATCCGATTTCTTATTTCACGGGTCTAATAAATGTTATAAAGCAAAACATTTTTGTCATTATCGTGTTTATTGGATTTAATATATGGAATTTTGATTTTACAAATATCAGACATTATATTGGACCAGGTATCTTTTTATTGATTATTCTTTTTTCTATGATTAATCAATTTCAAAAAGTACGTCTAACGCGTTATTGGATAGAAAATGATCAATTTATAGTCACATCTGGATGGTTAAATAAAAAACGCAAAGAATTAAATTTGAATCGAATTCAATCCTTAGATACCACACAAGGACTGATTAATCAATTAGTAGGTGGAGTACGACTACAAATTAAAACGCCGAGTGATGGTATTGAACTTGAAACGATTTCGAAACAACAAAGTGAATTGATTGAACGTACAATTAAAAAAAGACAACTTCAGTTAGATAGTCAAGAAATAGAGACTAATCATAAGCCCAATAATAGCGAACAAGAATTAATATCTGAAGATAATAGTAATAATAAAGTAATTTTTAAAATGTCTAATAAACTGTTGATTTTTATGTCATTGACCAGTGGCGTTATAGGTGTAGCATTCGCCACTATTTCCCCTATTATAGGTGCATTTGAAGATGTTATCCCGTGGGAAAAATGGACGTCTCGTCTTTTTCAATGGATACAGTCAGTGACGTTTTTAGTGACTATTATTATATTGACTGTACTTATATTTTGTTATGTTATAGGTACTCTAATTGTTTTTCTCCGTTATTATAACTATACAATCACACAACGTGATAATGAGTTGAAAATTACTTATGGATTACTAAATGTAAAAAATATCACAGTGCCTACTGAACGATTACAAGCAGTTATAGAAAAACAGTCATTTATTAGAAAGTTATTTGGATATACCTCTATATACTTTATTATTACAAGTGATTTAGAAGTTAAATCTAATGAAGATGTAAGTGAAAATGGAAAAATTATGATTCTTCCATTTATTAATAAAAAAGAGGCATATTCTATTATTAGAAAATTAATTCCTGAAATGCAATTTAACTCTATTACTGAAAATGTACCAAAACGAGGATATCATCGACATTTTTTTATACCTAGTATCATATTAATTCTTGGTGCAACTATAGGTGCTTACTATTGGAGTATATGGAGTTATATGATAGCGATAATTATGATTATCTTTATGGCAATTCATGCGTATGTGTATATATCTGTTTCTGGATTATGCAATAGAAAAAATGAAATTGCACTTCGTCAAGTAAGTATCATGCATATTAATTCTTATTATTTTAAAAAGGATAAAATTATTGGTATGAATGTTAATCAAAATCCATTGTTAGAAAAGAGCCATTTAGCACATTTACATTTTATTATAGCTAAGGGTGCGGTAAATGAAGATATTAAGCTTAAATATGCTTCTGAAAAACAGTTTCAATTAAATATTGAGACCTATTTAGGAGGGTCTAAGATTGAATGAACATAGTTTTATGAACACGAGTGGTCTAAAGGTGATGAGAATCACATCATTGATAGGGCTTATAATTATTACTGTTTTTTTATTTCTACTCAATATGATAGATGTTTATTTTACTCATATATCAAAACTTTCAATTAATATCATTATTTCTATAGTCATTATATTGCTTTATATCATACTATTTATTATTGTTATTCCGCTTCTGAGATATCATTATTTCAGTTATTACTATGATGAAAACGAGATTCATATTAGAAAAGGTATCATAACTGTTGAAACAGATATGATACCGTTTTATAGAATACAAAATATAGAAGTCATAGAAGGATTCATAATGAGAAAATATAAATTAGCACATCTTCATTTATCTACTGCAGGTGGAGAATGCAATATAGAACTAATTGCAAAAAAAGAAGCGATTTATTTAAAACAAATGATTCAAAATAGAAAACACGAACTATATGAATGATAAAGGATAATTAAGTGAGGTGTGGATATGATACATGGTATTGGTATTGATTTAATTGAAATTGACCGAATAAAAGACGTGTATATTAAACAAAGTGATAAATTAATACATAGAATACTAACAGAGCAAGAACAGCAAAAATTTAACTCTTTTAAAAATGATAAAAGAAAATTAGAATTTTTAGCAGGACGATTTGCAACTAAAGAAGCATTTAGTAAAGCATTAGGAACAGGGTTAGGAAAAACGGTAGCATTTAATGATATTGATTGTTATAACGATGAAAAGGGGAAACCTTGCATCGAATATCCTGGTTTTATTGTTCATGTCTCGATTACGCATACACAACATTACGCAATGAGTGAAGTAATATTAGAAAAGTAAATCATATCAATTTTTTATAAGTTTAAATAAGGAGGACTTCATATGTCAGATGTTGCTTATAGACCGACATATTTAAATGTAGATCTTGATGCCATTCTATACAATTATAATATTTTTAAAACACTTCAAAGTGATAAGTTGGTGATTCCTGTAATTAAAGCGAATGGATATGGATTAGGAAGTGTAAAAATAGCAGAAATTTTAGAAAATAATGGGGCTCAATTTTTTGCAGTTGCTACTTTAGATGAAGCCATTGAATTACGCTTACATAATATAAATGCTAAACTATTAGTTTTAGGTGCGATATCACCGAAAGATATAAATAAAGCGATTCAATATGACATTACCTTAACTGTGCCTTCACAGTTTTGGTTAGAACGAGCGATTCATTATATAGAAGATAACTCAGATCATGTATATCTTCACGTGAAATTAGATACAGGAATGGGAAGACTAGGGATTAAAACGCTTGAAGAGTATCAGTTAGTCATTAATCTTATTAAAGAACATCCAAATCTTATTTTTGACGGCGTTTTTACTCACTTTGCCAATGCAGATGAACCTGGTGATTCAATGAAACAGCAATATGCATTTTTTGAAGAGTTGGTAACAAAAGCAGAGCGACCAAAATATATACATGCTCAAAACTCAGCGGGCGCTTTATTAGCAAATTGTAAATTATGCAATGCGTTAAGACTTGGAATTTCACTATATGGTTATTATCCTTCTGAATATGTTAGAAATGAAGTTGATGTTCAATTAAAACCAAGTGCTAAATTAATAACTCAAGTTGTTCAAACTAAATATTTAAATCCTGGAGACTCTGTAAGTTATGGAAGTACATTCACTGCAACTGAAAAAATGAAAATAGCGGTTTTACCAATTGGATATGCAGATGGTTTCTTAAGATCTATGCAAGGATTTGCCGTAAATGTCAATCAACAGCAATGTGAAATCATTGGAAGAGTATGCATGGATCAAATGATTATTAGTGTACCAGATGATGTGAAAGAAGGAGATGAGGTTATTTTAATAGATAACAATTTAAATTCTTCACAAGCAGTAGAGGCATTAGCTGTAAAACAAAATACAATTAATTATGAAGTTTTATGTAATTTAGGACGCAGACTTCCAAGAATATATTATTTAAATAAAAAATTTGAAGTTACAAATGAATTATTAAATTAGTATAGTCACTTGTTACAAAATTTGTTATTATAAAACTAAATTAAAGTTTATAATGTCTTGTTTGTATCAATTGGAGGTTCATAGTATGTTAACTTTTAATCAGAATAGAAGCCATAGTCTTGAACAATCATTAAAAGAGGGCTATGTCCAAATGGCCGATTTAAACCTCTCCCTAGCAACAGAAGCATTTCCATTAGAATGTGAAGCTTGTGATTGTAACGAATCATATCTTACATCTAATTATAAAAGTGAATGATTAGAAGAGGCGATGTATATTTAGCTGATTTATCACCAGTTCAAGGGTCTGAACAAGGGGGAGTAAGACCTGTAGTTATCATTCAAAATGATACTGGTAATAAATATAGTCCTACAGTAATCGTTGCTGCGATTACTGGTAGGATTAATAAAGCGAAAATACCAACACATGTAGAAATAGAAAAGAAAAAATATCGTTTAGATAAAGATTCAGTCATTCTTTTAGAACAAATACGAACATTAGATAAAAAAAGATTGAAAGAGAAACTTACATATTTATCAGAAGATAAAATGAAAGAAGTTGACGATGCATTGGATATCAGTTTAGGTTTACACGATGTTCGTCCTCAAAAAAATTAGTATTTTATATGTATAATCCAAAAAATATGAAATAAACTTTTGAAATAAATCAATTGTACTTTTGAAAAGTTTTAATTAGACTAAATTCAGTTGAATTCAATGATAGTATTGAGTAAGTTTATGACTATTTAGAGATATCGCAGTAGTTAACTGAATTGAAAATATTTAACTCAAGTTTTCAATTTCAATTAACCTTGCGGGGGTAAGACAGCATATTCACAAAATGAATACTGTCTTGCTCCCTTTTTAAGTAGAAGAGTTATTTTAGAATAATATACATTTGATATTAATGAATAAATTTAAAATGTTGTATTGTGTCAGACAATATTTAAACATATTTTAATCAGCTATGAAGTAAGGAGGCAAAATTCGTGGAAGAATTTAAAAAAAACTATAAGCAACTTATAGATGAGAGCTTGGTTACTAAAAATAAAGAACAATTTTTAAAGAAGTGCGATGAATTCACTGAAGAAGTAATCAAAAAGGATATTCTACCAGAAGATGTTGTTGATTTACATAAAACGTATATTGCTTCTTTAAATTTAAAAACATCTCAAATCTTAGATACATTAGATGTATTAGAAGAAGTAGTAAAAGGCTTTGGATATAGCTATAGAGATTATCAAAATTTAGTTGATAAAATGCAATTCCACGATAAAGAAATTGACTTAGCCTCTAGACTTCAACAAACGATGTTAAAAACAGACATTCCACAGTTTGATAGTATACAAATAGGTGTTATTTCAGTAGCTGCTCAAAAAGTAAGTGGAGACTATTTTAATTTAATTGATCATAGAGATGGTACGATGAGTTTTGCTGTAGCAGATGTTATAGGGAAAGGGATTCCAGCAGCATTAGCAATGAGTATGATTAAATTTGGAATGGATTCCTATGGTCATTCACAATTACCAAGTGATGGTTTAAAACGACTCAATCGTGTGGTAGAAAAAAATGTTAATCAAAATATGTTCGTCACGATGTTTTATGGACTATATGAAGAAATGAATCACTTATTATATTGTAGTTCAGCAGGTCATGAACCAGGATACATTTATAGAGCTGAAACTGAAACATTTGAAGAAATTGAAGTTCGAGGAAGAGTACTTGGTGTAAGTCAACATACGCGATATAGTCAACAAGAAATTCCAATATATTTAGATGATTTAATTATTATTTTTACTGATGGTGTAACAGAAGCTAGAAATAAAAAGGGGGAGTTTATTGCAAAAGATACTGTTCTTAATTTAATTAGAAAATATAAGCATATGCATCCCCAAGATATTGTTCAAATCTTATATGAAGCCATTTTAAAAATACAAAATACGCAAAAAAGAGATGACATGACAATTTTAGTAATAAAAAGAGTGAATTAATTATTTAATTTTTTGATTATATTATAATAATAATGGGTATAGTTGCTATAGTATACATATCGAAAAAGATTAGGAGTGTAAGTAAATGAATCTTAATATAGAAACGATAACCCATGATGATTATTATGAAGTTATTGTTGGTGGAGAGTTAGACGTATATACAGTACCCGAGTTAGAAGAAGTACTTGTGCCTATGCGCCAAGAAGGAAATCATGATATTCACGTGAACTTAGCAAATGTAAGTTATATGGATTCAACGGGTTTAGGCTTATTTGTAGGAACATTAAAGGCTCTAAATCAAAATGATAAAGAATTATATATTTTAGGTGTCACAGATAGAATTAGTAGATTATTTGATATTACTGGTTTAAAAGATTTAATGCACGTTAATGAAGGAACGGAGGTAGAGTAATTTGTCACTCAAAAATGATTATATTGAAATGAAGTTACCTGCCTCAGCAGAATATGTAAGTTTAATTCGCCTTACCTTATCAGGAGTATTTACAAGAGCAGGTGCTTCATACGATGATATTGAAGATTCAAAAATTGCAGTAAGTGAAGCGGTTACTAATGCTGTCAAACATGCGTATAAACATAGTGAACAAAATGGTATGATTAATATTTGTTTTGAATTATTTGATGACAAAATTAAGATTATTATTTCAGATCAAGGTGAAAGTTTTGACTACGAATCTACAAAATCAAAATTAGGGCCTTACCAAGAAAACGAAAATATCGATTTCTTACGTGAAGGTGGGCTAGGGCTATTTTTGATTGAATCATTAATGGATGAAGTAAAAGTTTCAAAAGAGTCTGGTGTAACAATTAGTATGATTAAGTATATAAAAAAAGAGCAGGTGCCAAATAATGACGAAAGAGTCGAAATCAGTTAATGAGATATCACCTGAACAAATTAACCAATGGATTAAAGAACACCAAGACAATATAAATCCTCATGCGCAAGATAAATTAGTTAAACATTATCGCAAACTAATTGAATCATTAGCATATAAGTATTCAAAAGGACAATCACATCATGAAGATTTAGTTCAAGTGGGTATGGTTGGTTTAATAGGTGCTATTAACAGATTTGATATATCTTTCGATCGCAAATTTGAAGCATTCTTAGTGCCAACTGTTATTGGTGAGATTAAAAGATATTTACGAGATAAGACATGGAGCGTTCATGTTCCTAGAAGAATTAAAGAAATTGGTCCAAGAATAAAAAAAGTGGGCGATGAACTTACGAATGAACTCGGACGTTCTCCTTCAATTTTAGAAATTGCGAACCGTTTAGAAGTAAATGAAGAAGAAGTATTAGAAGCCATGGAAATGGGTCAAAGCTATAACGCACTTAGCGTAGATCATTCAATTGAAGCAGATAAGGATGGATCTACAGTTACATTGTTAGATATTATGGGTCAACAAGATGATAATTACGACCTTACTGAAAAACGAATGATTCTTGAACGTATTTTACCAATCTTATCTGATAGAGAAAGAGAAATTATTCAATGTACTTTCATTGAAGGATTAAGTCAAAAGGAAACTGGTGAACGTATTGGACTTAGTCAAATGCATGTATCTAGATTACAACGAACTGCAATACGAAAATTACAACAAGCTGCTAAGCAATGAAATTGAGGAGCGACCAATGAGTTCATATTGAATTCTATGGCGCTCCTTTTATTGTTAAAAATGTTATGTAAAAATAAAGATATGTTAAAATTAAAGAGAATTTATATACAAAGAGTGGTTATAACATGGAAAAGACATTAATTAATGATATTGTAAAAAAATATCAATTTTTAGAAAAACAAGTCATAGCTGTATTAAATCTATTAGAGGAAAATAACACAGTACCTTTTATTGCCAGATATCGAAAAGAAGCAACTGGTGGTTTAGATGAGGTTCAAATTAAACAAATATCTGATGAATATCAATATGTAGCGCATCTTCAAAAACGTAAAGAAGAAGTTATACATAATATTGAACAACAAGGTTTACTTACTGATGAATTAAAGCAAGACATTCTTCAACAAACAAAATTACAACGTGTAGAAGATTTATATCGTCCTTTTAAACAAAAAAAGAAAACTAGAGCAACTGAAGCAAAACGAAAAGGATTAGCACCATTAGCTCATTTTTTAATAGAAGGACAAAGTATGAATGTAAATGAAGAAGCTAGAAAATATTTAAGTGAAGAAGTTAAAACAGTTGATGAGGCAATTCAAGGTGCTCAAGATATTATTGCTGAACGTATTTCGGATAATCCTAAGTATCGACAACGTTTACTTAAAGACGTTTATTATCAAGGAAAGATTGTGACAACAAAGAAAAAACAAGCAAATGATGAAAAAGAGATATTTAGTATGTACTATGATTATTCTGAGCCTATAAAAAGAATAGTTAATCATCGAATTTTAGCAATGAATCGTGGAGAAAAAGAAAAAGTATTGTCAATTAAAATTGAATTTGATACTACTTCAATAGAAACATTTATACAATCGCAAGAAGTAAAAAAAGCTCATCAACTAGTTGAATATATTGAGTCTGCAATTAAAGACAGTTTAAAACGTTTAATCTTGCCTTCAATTGAAAGAGAAATTCGAAATGATTTAACTGAAAAAGCAGAGCATCACGCTATAGAAGTGTTTAGTGAAAATTTAAAACATTTATTATTACAGCCTCCTATGAAAGGTAAACAAATTTTAGGTGTCGATCCAGCATTTAGAACTGGATGTAAATTAGCTGTTATTAATCCTTTTGGAACATTTATTGCTAAAAGTGTTATATATCCTCATCCTCCAAAATCTAAAATAGAATTGGCAGAAAAAGAATTAGTTAGAATGATAACTGAAAATAATGTTGAATTAATTGCAATTGGTAATGGTACAGCAAGTCGTGAAACGGAACAATTTGTAGCAAATGTAATAAAAAAATATCAACTAAATGCTCAATTTATTATCGTAAATGAAGCAGGAGCTTCTGTATATTCTGCTTCTGAAATAGCAAGAAATGAATTTCCAGAGTTTCAAGTTGAAGAACGAAGTGCAGTGTCTATTGGTAGACGTGTGCAAGATCCGCTTAGTGAATTAGTGAAAATTGATCCTAAATCTATTGGAGTAGGACAGTATCAACATGATGTAAACCAAAAAGAACTTGAACAAGCTCTCACATTTGTCGTAGAAACTGCAGTTAACCAAGTAGGTGTAGATGTAAATACCGCTTCAAAATCTTTACTTCAATATGTTTCGGGATTATCAAGTACCATTGCTCAAAATATAATTGATTATCGTGAAGAAAATGGATCTATAAAGCATCATTCCGAAATAAGCAAAGTAAAACGTTTGGGTAGTAAAACGTTTGAACAAAGTATCGGATTTTTAAGAATAGTTAATGGTAAAGAACCATTAGATAATACATCTATTCATCCAGAAAGTTATCAAGCGACATATCAGTTTTTAGAAAGTTTACAACTATCAATTGATGATTTAGGTTCAGATAAACTTAAACAAACACTTAGCGATATTAATATTGAAGAAAAATCAAACGAAATTGGAATAGGCAAACCAACACTAGAAGATATTATAAAATCTCTTAAAGCGCCAAATCGTGATCCTCGTGATAGCTATGAAACACCACAGTTAAAATCTGACATATTATCAATCGAAGACTTGTCTAAAGGTATGAAGTTAAGTGGAACGGTTAGAAATGTAGTAGATTTTGGAGCATTTGTAGATATAGGTGTTAAACAAGATGGTTTAGTTCACATTTCAAAATTATCAAAGAAATATGTTAAAAATCCTATGGATGTTATTAGTGTAGGAGATATAGTTGATGTTTGGATTTTAAATATTGATAAAAATAAAGAAAAAGTATCATTGACTATGATTAATCCTAATGAATAATAAAATGCTTCAAAAGTTAGTAGAAACAACTTCACTTGAGTATTTTAAACAACCTTTTAAACATAAAGCGTATTTTAATTCTCGATTACGAACAACAGGCGGACGATATGTATTATCTACACACCATATTGAGATTAATCCGAAGCAATTTTCTCGTTTTGGAAAAGAGGCTTTAATAAATATCATAAAGCATGAACTATGTCATTATCATTTACATTTATCCGGAAAAGGTTATCAACATAAGGATCATGACTTTAAAATGCTAAGCAATAAAGTTCAAGCACCAAGATTTTGTCAGCCGATTCAAAGCTATGAAGAAAGAGCAAATTATATATATCAATGTTGTAAATGTAAAACTACATATCTAAGAATTAGAAAAGTTAATACTGATAAAATGAGATGTGGTAAATGTGGAAGTAAATTGAAATTAAAGATGTATTTATAAATAAATTTAAATATGAACAATAAGACTTTACTAATATAACAATGTCCTTTAAAAACCTACAATGTTGTAGGTTTTTAAACTTTTTAATAAAAACTATTGACTTATGTTTAAAAAGTATGTATTATAGTTATCGTTGTATTAATGAATGACGTAAACATTAAAAAATAGTAAATTTGTTTAAAATAATATTAAAAAGTTATTGACTTTTTATTACAAATCATTTACAATAAATACTGTTCTCGATAATCAATAGATTATTGCGTTTTGCCAGCGGTCGTGGCGGAATGGCAGACGCGCTAGGTTGAGGGCCTAGTGGGAGAAATCCCGTGGAGGTTCAAGTCCTCTCGGCCGCACCAAATCAATTCCAATCATTATATATTGCGGGTGTAGTTTAATGGCAAAACCTCAGCCT
>NZ_KV792030.1:5074-10577 GCF_001808085.1 Staphylococcus sp. HMSC14C01 | reverse complement strand
GCTTTTTCAATTTCAACATTTATTTTTTTGAGATTTTTAAAATCATTCATCGTATCACTTACTATTCTAGTTAATTTTGTCTTCTGTTAAATTTTCGTTGTTCTCGTCGATGCTATTCTGTTCGATATCTTTATTAAATTCTTCAATGACTTTATCCATAATTTTATACAATTCATCACTAGAGTTGATCATATTTAAATCAAGTTCATTTAAAAAATAACCACCAATTTTATTAGATAGTTGTTCTTCTTGTTTTTTCTTTTGCTTTTTCAGTTGTTCAATTTGTTGTTCTAATTGACTTAATTTTGTAATATCTGTTTGTTTGATTTTAGACATAAAAAACTCCCTCAGTTTATCTATATAAAGTATATCATAATTCATTGGGTAAGTCGCTCATCCATGGTATAATATAGCCAGTTCTTAAGACACTGCCCATTTACATGCAAATTGAAAATTGGCATAAAAATGGGCAACCATACTGGTTGATCATTATAGTTCCCACAGGGGTAAAAAAACAGAAAAGAGAGGAGGTAAAATCATGAATAAAGGTTACTTTATGTTAAGAGTGACAAATATTAATCGAGCAACAAAAAATATCGTTGCGTCAGCGTCTTATCGTTCTGATAAAGCATTATATAGCGAACGTACAGATGAAAAAATTAAGTTTAGAAATCATATTGTTAAGCCTGAAAGCATGATTTTAACCCCTCAACATGCACCCGAATGGACTAAAGATAGAGAGCATTTATGGAATGAAGTTGACAAAGTTGAAAAGAATAATGCGAAAACGAAAAATCCTAGATTAGCAAAAGAAGTCTTGTTAAGTTTGCCTAATGATTTTGATAGAGAAGTACAAACAGAATTAACAAAAGATTTTATAAAAAGTGAGTTTGTAGACAAAGGAATGGTGGCTGATATTTCAATTCATAGAGATGATATGAACAATCCACACGCTCATGTTTTATTGACTCAAAGACCTTTTAATTCAGACGGTACTTGGGGAAAAAAGACAAAAACGAGAACACGATATGATGAAAACGGTCATGCGATTTTAAATAAAAATGGTAATAAAGTTAGAAAGCAAGAACGTTTTGCTGATTTTGATTTCAAAGAAGTTCGTAAGCATTGGGAATTAAAATTAAATCAATATTCAGAACGTGAACAAAGTTTAAGAAGATATGATAGTCGTTCTTTTGAAGCGCAAGGTTTAGATAAAATTGCCGAAATTCCACTAACAAGAGAAGAATATCGACTAGAACAAAACGAAAAAAGACGCTGTGAAAAAGAGGGTATCGAGTACAAACCCGTTACTTATTACGGACAGAAAAATGATCAAATTAGAAGATATAATCGTGGCGAAGTATCACAAATATTTAGTGATAAAGAGAAAAAACAAGCACAAAATGAAATCAGATTATTTATTCAAAATGCTAACGATCAAGTAAGTAAAAATGAACAAAATTATTCTATTTTATTTGATAGATATCAACGTGAAGTTGGCTATTCAGAGGCTAAGGAAACCATTAAAAATACGTTTGATAGTGCGTCTACCTTTGGTCGTAAAATTCAAAATGATTTACTCAAAAATGAAATTAAGAGACGTCAATTAAAATTCTATGCTAAAAATTATGATGAAAATTATCAGTTTAGAAAAGAAATTGAAAGCAAAGGATATAACCAACAAGAGTTTGTCAATACTGTTGAAACTAACTATAAAGCGTTACTCAATGAAAAGAATAAGTTAGAAAATAGAGAAGAAAAACGTAAAAAGATTTATCAATCAGCTAAAGATGTTTATCTAACTGAAAGTGAAAAAAATAATCTAATTGTTCAGCAAATGTATCCTAAATCTCATTATCGTTTTAGTCATGATGAGAAAGCATTTATTGTTGATGAGGCACAAAAAGGTAATATTATAAAAGCATCTCATGTGCGATATCTATTTAAACAAAGTAACCATATTCCTTCGGATGTATTTCTAGAAGATACTTATAAAAAAGCGAGTAAGGATATTTTCTTTAGTGAAAGACATCTTAAACACTTAGAAAAAGATAGCTTTGAATATAATGTTGAATTGCAATTTATTAAGGAAAAAGAAAAAGAAATTGATAGTTATAAAGAACATATTGATAATGATTTAAGAATAGATATAGGCGATAAAAACTTTGAAAAAGTCAAAGACCAAACACCTAATGAGAAAGTTCAATTACTTATCAAACTTGAAAAATATAACAATGTCGATCAAGAAGAAGTTATCGAAAAACATATTAATCAAGTGGATAGAAATGATAATGACAATCATCTTGAACACGAATATGGACAATCTAATCATATTCATTTACCTACGATAAATGCCAGTGACTTCCTTATGTATTATGCGAACGAAACTGAAAAACAAAACAATATTAATCATAATAAAAAGAAGAAGAAACAAGAGAGAAATAACCAAATGAGAAGATAGTAAGCAGTTGAAATCATACAAAGTTCATTCTTTAATAATAAGAAACTTAACCCAATGTGGTAAATTAGCTTTGGTTTAAAGAAAACATTTATATACTTAGATAAGGTACATTCTATGTATTATCACAATGTATTTTAAAACGTGTATAATTATAGAAAAACCTTGATATTATGCGATTGTTCACATATTTCAGCATAAAAAATACTAATGTTCATAAATATCGATAGAAAAAATTGAGTTTAAATATATCTTAAAGTTAGGGAGAAAAATAATTTGGAAACAAAAATTGGACATCAAATACAAAAGTTAAGAAAAAGTAAAAACATGTCTCAAGAAAAATTAGCTGAAAAGTTAGGGGTATCGAGACATTCTATTTCTAATTGGGAAAGAGAAGTAAGTAATCCCGACTTAAAAACAATTTTAGAAATCACTAAATTATTTAATGTTTCTCTAAATCAATTAATTAAAGGAGTGGAAATCATGCAAGTTAATAAATATGTTTACTCTGCATTAGCATTTTTTCTAGGAGGTTTCGGGGCTCATAAGTTTTATGTTAAGAAAAATAAAAATGCTCTTCTTTATTTACTATTTTGTTGGACGGGAATACCGGGTGTGATAGGTATGGTAGAAGGTGTTTTAACACTTATGCGTCCGAGCGATAGTGAAAACAATATAGAAATAAATTAAACCAAAAATAAAAAGCCGATGTATCGGATTTTTTTTAGTGTACATGTGAATATTAAAAATGATGGAGTGATTTCACATGAACACATTCGTTTTCGGCGTGATTACAAAGCGATTAGAAGAAATAGGTTTTAATGTACACAAGGTGTTTAAAATGCCCGAAAAACAGGCACTATTTGAAGATTTGTACCATTATGTGAGATACGTTAAACCATGCAAGGCTGAACTAACAATGGTGGCATTAGATAGTGATGAATTGATTCATTACGGTTCTGTTGCAAAGTTAGATTTATAGTATAATTTTAACAAAAAGGAGTCTTCTGTATGAACTATTTCAGATATAAACAATTCGATAAAGATGTTATAACTGTAGCCGTTGGCTACTACTTAAGATACGCATTAAGTTATCGTGATATATCTGAAATATTAAGGGAACGTGGTTTTGATGTTCATCATTCAACCATTTATCGATGGGTTCAAGAGTATGCACCTATTTTCTATCAACTTTGGAAGAGAAAACATAAAAAAACGTATTATAAGTGGCGTATTGATGAGACATATATCAAAATTAAAGGACAGTGGTGTTATCTGTATCGCGCGATTGATGCAGATGGACATACATTAGATATTTGGTTACGCAAAAAACGAGATCATCAATCAGCATATGCGTTTATTAAGCGCCTTATTAAACAATTCGGTAAACCTCAAATGATAATTACAGATCAAGCACCTTCAACGAAGGTAGCCATGGCTAAAATAATTAAAGTGTTTAAGCTGAAACCTAACTGTCATTGCACATCTAAATATCTCAATAACCTCATTGAACAAGATCATCGTCACATTAAGGTGAGAAAGACAAGATATCAAAGTGTCAATACGGCAAAAAATACACTCAAAGGCATTGAATGTATTTACGGATTATATAAAAAGAACCGTAGGTCTCTTCAGATCTACGGATTTTCACCATGCCACGAAATTAGTTATATGTTAGCTGGTTAGGCGAAGACTGACACAATAAAATGGTGGTTAGCTATATTTTTCTAACTTTGCAACAGAACCCTTAATTTCATAGAACGGCGAAATTAATACATGTTAGTCAGCTAATTGAATACTTACATTATAAGAGAGTAGTTAACTTTATTTTTAATTTGCACCAGAACTTTTTAATGTATTATTTCATCCTTGAATAAATCACCCCATTCGCATATTGCATAAACCACCTTATCTAGCTTGTAGCCTATAGATGTCAGCTTATACTCCACTTTTGGGGGAACTACAGAATAAATATGTCTTTCAATAATTTGGTCCTCTTCTAATTCTCTAAGTTGTCTTATTAGCATCCTTTGATTGACATGCGGCAACTTTTTTTGTAGCTCACTTAATCTCAATACTTTGTCTTGAAGTAAATGAAAAATTATAGGGATCTTCCACTTTCCTCCGATAACACATAAAGCTAAATCTTTAGAAGTGAAAAATTCTTTTCCTTTATAATACAATTTTCATCCTTCTTTCTTCTATAATATTAGAATTTACATTGTTAATGCGGAAGATTATATAATCTTCCGCATTAACTGCTTATTTATATCTATTCTAAATTGGCATGATTATTTTGCATAGTTGTTTCATCAACATCTAATTGTGTCATTAGTCCAATGACTACACTATCTAAAAAGATTTGTGATGATTGTTCAAACAAACTACCTAACGGTTGATCAGACCCAGTAGCATCGTGTTTTGTACCTGCTGGTAATTCAACTACTGTGTCTGCAATTTCACCAATTGCAGAATCTAGTTTAGTTGTTAGTAATACCACTTTTGCATCAACTGATTTCGCTTTTTCTGCTAATAAGCGAAGATGTTCTGTTGAACCTGAACCAGAAATCACAATAAATAAATCATCTTTTTGAATTGATGGTGTTGTTGATTCGCCAATGACAAATGCTTGCTTTCCTAATTGATTGAGTCTCATTGCAAAACTATTTGCAACAAATCCAGAACGCCCCTTACCTGCAACAAATATACGTGATGCTTCAGTTACTTCTGATGCAAATCCATCAAATTCTTCATCTTTAACATGAGATAAAGTGCCCTTTAGCTCATCTAAAATTAATTGATAATGATTAAAAGTTGTCATCACTATTTACCTTCAATAGCGTCACGACATTGTTTAGCTGCTTCTACAGGGTCATCAGCATTTGCGATACCGCCACCAACAATTACTAAGTCAGGTTCTTCTGCAACAATTTCTTTAATTGTATCTGGTTTAATACCTCCAGCAACTGCAACTTTAGAATTTTTAATTACTGATTTAACTTTACGTAAGCTATCTAATGGAGATTGTCCTTCAGCTTGTAAATC
>NZ_KV792030.1:3134-5054 GCF_001808085.1 Staphylococcus sp. HMSC14C01 | reverse complement strand
GATTGTCCTTCAGCTTGTAAATCATAACCAGTGTGCACTGCAATATAGTCTGCACCCATTTCATCTAATTCTTTCGCACGTTTTTCTAAATCTTGAACAGCAATCATATCTACTAATAATTGTTTGTCATTTTTATGTGCTTCTTCAACTGCTGCTTTAATTGACGCATCTTCAGCTACACCTAAAATTGTTACAACATCAGCGCCGAATTTAACAGCTTGGCTTACTTCATAGTCTGCTGCATCCATGATTTTTAAGTCTGCTAATACTTTAGCATTGCTTATATTTTCATTTAAATGTTGAACGGCAGGTAAACCTTCGTTAATCACAATTGGTGTACCAATTTCTACAATATCAACATATTCTTCTACTTTTTTCGCTAATTCTGCTGCTTCTTCTTTATTTAATAAATCAATAGCTAATTGTAATTCCACGATAATTCATCCTTTCATTAATTTATACCTTTATTTTGACATAATTATCAATAAATCAATACTGACAAAATTGGCATATAGGGAATGTCAGCTTATCTAAAGGGGGTGACTATTTTTTCAGTATGAATAATATTACACTGTAGTGTACAGTTGGAATTGTAAATATAAGACTAATAATTACAAATTTGGAGGCTTTTTAGATGACTCATATTCAATTAGATTATGGTAAGACTTTAGAATTTTTTGGAGAACATGAATTAGAACAACAAAAAGATATCGTGAAGACATTACACAAAACGATACATGGAGGAACTGGTGCAGGAAATGATTTCTTGGGTTGGGTAGACCTTCCAGTTGATTATGATAAAGAAGAGTTTTCAAGAATTGTAGAAGCTTCTAAACGTATTAAAGCAAATTCTGACGTGTTAGTTGTTATTGGTATTGGTGGCTCATACCTTGGTGCACGTGCTGCTATTGAAATGCTAACATCTTCATTTAGAACAAATAATGACTATCCTGAAATTGTTTTTGTAGGTAACCATTTATCATCAAGCTATACAAAAGAATTAGTAGATTATTTAGCTGACAAAGATTTCTCTGTAAACGTCATTTCTAAATCTGGTACAACTACAGAACCAGCAGTTGCATTCCGTTTATTCAAACAATTAGTTGAGAGTAAATATGGCAAAGAAGAAGCTAAAAAACGTATCTTTGCTACAACAGATAAACAAAAAGGTGCATTAAAACAATTAGCTACAAATGAAGGTTATGAAACATTTGTAGTTCCTGATGATGTAGGTGGCCGTTATTCAGTGTTAACTGCTGTAGGTTTATTACCAATCGCAGCTGCAGGTATTAATATTGAAGCGATGATGATTGGTGCAGCAAAAGCACGTAAAGAATTATCTTCTGACAAATTAGAAGAAAATATTGCTTATCAATATGCAACAATCCGTAACCTTCTATATAGCAAAGGTTATACAACTGAAATGCTTATCAACTATGAACCGTCAATGCAATATTTCAATGAATGGTGGAAACAATTATTTGGTGAATCAGAAGGTAAAGACTTTAAAGGTATTTATCCTTCAAGTGCTAACTACACTACTGATTTACATTCATTAGGACAATACGTTCAAGAAGGTCGTCGTTTCTTATTTGAAACAGTTGTTAAAGTGAATCATCCAAAACATGATCTTACTATTGAAGAAGATAGTGACGATTTAGATGGATTAAATTATCTTGCTGGTAAAACAATTGATGAAGTTAATACAAAAGCATTTGAAGGTACATTATTAGCACATACTGATGGTGGCGTACCTAATATCGTTGTTAATATTCCACAATTAGATGAAGAAACATTTGGCTATGTCGTGTACTTCTTTGAACTCGTATGTGCTATGAGTGGTTATCAATTAGGCGTCAATCCATTCAATCAACCTGGTGTAGAAGCGTATAAACAAAATATGTTTGCTTTACTTGGTAA
>NZ_KV792030.1:0-3114 GCF_001808085.1 Staphylococcus sp. HMSC14C01 | reverse complement strand
CAAAATATGTTTGCTTTACTTGGTAAACCAGGATTTGAAGATATGAAAAAAGATCTTGAAGCAAGATTGTAGGTTATAAACTATAAAGAAATGAGAGGATACAATGTCTAGTAATATTGGAATTTTAGGTTTAGGTGTTATGGGGAAAAATCTTGCGTGGAACATCGAGGATAAGAAATATTCTGTGAGTATTCATAGTAGAGATAATAATGAAATTAATGATACTATTCAAAAGTCTCATTATCAAAAGATATATCCTGCGTATAACTTGAAAGAATTTGTAGATTCATTAGAAAAACCCCGTAAAATTTTGTTGATGATTAAGGCCGGGAGTCCTACGGATAATATGATAAATACACTACTTCCGCTGTTAGATGATGATGATATTTTAATTGATGGTGGTAATACAAACTATCAAGATACAATTCGTCGAAATAAAGCATTAGCTGAAAGTGGCGTTAATTTCATCGGTATGGGCGTTTCAGGTGGTGAAGTAGGCGCTTTAACTGGTCCTTCATTAATGCCTGGCGGTCAAGAAGCCGCTTATAATAAAGTCAGTGATATCTTAGATGCCATTTCAGCTAAAGCGCAAGATGGCGCATCTTGCGTAACATACATTGGCCCAAATGGTGCAGGTCATTATGTGAAAATGGTCCATAACGGTATTGAATATGCAGATATGCAATTAATCGCTGAAAGTTATGCAATGATGAAAGACTTATTAGGTATGAGTCATACTGAAATTTCTCAAACATTCAAAGATTGGAATGCTGGAGAACTCGAAAGTTACTTAATAGAAATTACTGGTGATATTTTCACTGAATTAGATGAAAATAATGAACCTTTAGTAGAAAAAATATTAGATACTGCTGGTCAAAAAGGTACAGGTAAGTGGACTTCTATTAATGCATTAGAATTAGGAATTCCATTAACAATTATCACTGAATCAGTATTTGCTCGTTTCATTTCATCCATTAAAGAAGAACGTGTTAACGCGTCTAAATCATTAAATGGACCACAAGCTTCATTTGATGGTAATAAAGAAGAATTCTTAGAAAAAATCAGAAAAGCATTATATATGAGTAAGATTTGTTCTTACGCTCAAGGCTTTGCGCAAATGAGAAAAGCGAGCGAAGATCACGAATGGAACTTAAAATTAGGTGATCTTGCAATGATTTGGCGTGAGGGTTGTATCATTCGTGCACAATTCTTACAAAAAATTAAAGATGCTTACGATAATAATCCAGAACTTGAAAACTTATTATTAGATCCATACTTCAAAAATATTGTTACAGATTACCAAGAGGCATTAAGAGACGTCGTAGCAACAGGCGTTAAAAACGGTGTACCAACACCAGGATTCTCTGCAAGTGTGAACTACTATGATAGTTATCGTTCTGAAGATTTACCTGCTAATCTTATCCAAGCACAACGTGACTATTTTGGTGCACATACTTATGAACGTAAAGATCATGAAGGTGTGTTCCACACACAATGGGATGAAGAGTAATATAATTACTGTTACGGAATGAAAACCAGAAACTAGCTAATCAAGTAAAAGGGGGGAACTGCTTTGGATAAAAATTTATCATCATTAATAACAATATTTGGCGGAACAGGAGATTTAAGTTACAGGAAATTGCTACCTTCTATTTTTAATCTTTATAAAAAGGGTCACTTTAAGAAATTAGTTATCATTTCTACGGGTTTAGAGGATATAAGTGATGAAGAATATAGAAGTAAAGTAAAACAAATTTTATTAAGCCGAGAAAATTTTGAAATGGTGAACTTATTTTTAGATAACATATTTTACTTTCAACAAAATGTTGAAGATAAAACAAGTTGGAATAAATTAAAGGAACTTTCCAATGATATTGATAAAAAATATTGTTTGGATGGCAATAGATTATTTTACTTAGCAATGAATCCTCAATTTTTTAAAATTATAACTCAAAGCATAAGCCAATCAGGTCTTTCTGATACAAATGGATTTTCAAGATTAATAATCGAAAAACCATTTGGAAAAGATTTGAAATCTGCTGAAGACTTAAATAAACACATAAGACAGTATTTTAAAGAAGAAGAAATATTTAGAATAGATCATTATCTAGGTAAAGAGATGGTGCAAAATATTGAATCTTTACGTTTTGGTAATACAATATTTGAACCATTGTGGAACAACAAGTATATATCAAATGTTCAAATAACTCTATCGGAAACTTTAGGCATTGAAGATAGAGGCCAATACTATGATTCTACAGGAGCGCTTAAAGATATGGTGCAAAATCATGCACTACAAATACTTACTCTTATTGCTATGGAGAAACCCGAAAGCAGAAATAGTAAAGATATTAGACTAAAAAAAATCGAACTTTTAAACAATATAAAATTTTTGAAAGGGGCTGATGTACACAAATATTTTGTTAGAGGACAATATATTAATGGTATTATTAATGAAACTCCGATAATGTCATATCATGAAGAAAAAGGTGTTGATAGTGATTCAACAACAGAAACATTTGTAGCAGGAAAAGTACTTATCAATAATAGAAGATGGGAAGGGACTCCATTTTATATTCGTACGGGGAAACGCTTAGGTAAAAAAGCAACAGAGATTGTTATAGAATTCAAAAAAAACAATAATACATTAAGATATGAAAATAATAATGAGGATACTGATTGTAATTTACTGGTAATAAATATAGAACCTAATGCCAAAATATCACTATATATTTATGAAAATAAATCAAATAGAAATAATAGAAGTCATAATATGAAAATTTATAACTCAATAGATAAAAACCAAGTAGTGGATGCTTATGAATCACTTATATGTGATGCTTTAATAGGAAATCAAACTAATTTTGTACATTGGGAAGAACTTAAACAATCATGGGAATTTATAGATTATATAAGTACTGAATGGAAAAAATCTAACGTAACAATACCACAGTATAAACCAGGAAGTTTTGGACCTAAAGAAAGCGATCAATTACTTAAACAAGATAACTTTGAATGGTGGAATAATCTATAAAACGTAAATATTGCAAAACACTATATAGGAGGAGTTAAATGAATATTCTGGTTCTGTTGCAAAGTTAGAAAAATATAGCT
>NZ_KV792029.1:72967-97584 GCF_001808085.1 Staphylococcus sp. HMSC14C01 | reverse complement strand
ATTTTGTTAGGAATTATGTCCCAGCCTCTTTTCTTTGTCTTATTATTTAAATATAGGGGGATTATTAGAGAGTATAAGGGAAACTCCTTATGTTCATATTTTCACAAAGTGATTAAAATTTAACTGTAATCAGTAATTAATCACACAAATTGGCTATATTGATATGTGATTTAATTATCGATAATAGAAAATAAAACATTGATGAAGGTGAAAAAATGAATAAAACTAAGGGTGGTTTTCAACTTACGTTACAAACTTTAAGTCTTGTAGTTGGATTCATGGCTTGGAGTATTATTTCTCCATTGATGCCATACATTTCACAAGATATTAAAATTAATCCAGGACAGTTATCAATTATTTTAGCGATACCAGTTATCCTAGGATCGATTCTTCGTGTACCATTTGGTTATTTAACAAATATTATTGGCGCTAAATGGGTATTCTTTTGTAGTTTTATTATATTATTATTTCCTATTTTCTTCTTAGGACAAGCCCAATCGCCTAGTATGTTAATGGCGTCTGGATTTTTTTTAGGAGTAGGAGGAGCCATTTTCTCTGTAGGTGTCACTTCAGTTCCTAAATATTTTTCAAAAGACAAAGTAGGATTAGCAAATGGTATTTATGGAATGGGGAACATTGGTACAGCAATTTCATCATTCTTAGCACCTCCTATTGCAGGTATTGTAGGATGGCAAACAACAGTAAGAAGTTATCTTATTATTATCGCTATTTTTGCAATATTAATGTTTTTCCTTGGAGATGCTAAAGAACCTAAAGTTAAAGTGCCTTTAGGCGCTCAAGTTAAAGATTTATCTTCAAACTACAAACTATATTATTTGAGTTTATGGTACTTTATTACATTTGGTGCTTTTGTAGCATTTGGTTTATTCTTACCTAACTATTTAGTTAATAATTTCGGAATAGATAAAGTAGATGCAGGTATTCGATCAGGAGTATTTATCGCATTGGCAACATTCTTACGACCTGTGGGTGGGATTTTAGGAGATAAATTCAACGCGGTTAAAGTCTTGATGATAGATTTTGTTGTGATGATTATCGGTGCAGTTATTTTAGGTATTTCAAGTCATATTGCCTTATTTACTATAGGTTGTTTAACAATTAGTATTTGTGCTGGATTAGGAAATGGACTTATCTTTAAACTTGTGCCATCTTACTTTGCTAAAGAATCTGGTACTGCAAATGGAATTGTTTCTATGATGGGAGGATTAGGTGGTTTCTTCCCACCACTTGTTATCACGTATGTTACTTCATTGACAGGTTCAAGTCATTTAGCATTTATTTTACTAGCTGTATTTGGAATACTTGCTTTTATTACAATGGGTCATCTTTACAAAAAAGAATACGCAAAATAAATAAACAACGTAGTGCACTAGCACTACGTTTGTTTATTAGCTTATGCTAAGTATCTATGTTTTCAATAATCTAATGTAAAATGAAATATGAATACAACGTACTTTGTTTGATGAGAGGTTGAAATAATAACACAAGCTGAAACTACCCTCTAAGAGAGTAAGGCAATAATACGAAGAATTATAAATAAGCCAGTAAATGAATGTCTCATCACTCATTTACTGGCTATTTTTCTGAAAGTTATATCTCAACTTCTTTTATTTATTCTACTGTAATTGTAGTACCTTCGTCTTCTTCAGTGACATTCTTAGGTAAAATCACCACTAAAACACCATCTTCATAACTTGCTTTGATTTGATTTTTATTAATATCTTCGAATTCAAAGCGTCTTACCAATTCCCCACTTGAGCGTTCACTTAATTGAACACTACCAGTTTGCTCAGATACTTGTTTAATTACTTTAATCGTTAAAGTAGCATGTTCATATTTAAGATGAATGTCTTGTTTCTTTACGCCAGGTAATTCGGCTTCTAGAACATATTGATTTTTTTGACTGTAAACATTTGTTGGGAAGCTTTTAGTTGAAAATTGGTTAAATACTTGTTCACCTAAATCACGAAATACATCTCTTGGATTATTTTTAAAAATAGCTTGATCAAAAAACTCTCTATTATTCATATATGAAATCTCCTTTTCAGAGTGATATGTCATAAAATATATTGAAATTTTACAATATCATTATATAAATAGAGATACTACACGTAAAGTAAAAGCAATTTGAAAGTTTGAAGAATTAAAAAGTGAAAGATGTGGAATAAAGAAACATGACAAAAGACGTCAATATTATGTATGAGTTAAAAAATAAAAGAAAGAAGGCACAATAATTACTTAGCTTTTGTCATGTGTATTAACTATTCAGCTTTAGAGCCGAAGTTCTCTGAAATAATATGTCTTAAGCTACTAGCAAGGCCATCCGCTTCATCGTCAGAAATATCAAAATCATTAAACACTTGATTAGAAATTTGCTCTAATACTGGTTTAATGTCTCTACCATTTTGAGTTAATGAAATTTGTAAATTACGTTCATCTTCTTTTTCTCGCATGCGTTGTACGTAACCTTTTTTCTCTAATTTTTTTAAGAGAGGCGTTAAAGTTCCAGAATCTAAGAAGACACGTTGACCAAGGGACTTAATATTTATTTTTTCGTCGTTTTCAATAGCCATAAGAACCATAAAACTTGTGTATGTTAAATCATACTCTTTTAGATAGTGAGTATATTTTTTAATTACCTCTTTTGAAGTAACATAAAGTAAAAAACATAACTGTTTACTTAAATAACTGTCCTTTACATACATATTTTTCCCCCCTCAACTTATTTAAAGATAGTATGAACAATACCTATTGTCAAGACTATATCCAGAGTATTATATAAGTTTTTTAATAAATTTAAAAACAAATTAAACTAAATCTACATATAAATTTAGAATGTTGATTTATTTCAAATTCTAAATTAAATTATTAGTATATTTTGTTACAAAAAAGAGGTATCACTTTAAAAAAGTTACTATTTCATTCATAATTATTTAAATGATAAAAGAAGCTATTTTATTGAGTAAGAGGATGAAGGAGTGCTCTGATGAGTAAGAAGCAAAAGATTATTAGAATTATTATTATATTAGCTATTTCTCTTGTAGTAGCTATTGCGTTCTTCTTTGGAACGAAAGCGTATCAAGGGCATAAAAATGTGCAACTTGTAGACAATTATATAGAACAAAAACATTTGAAAGATAAAATTAAATCAGAAAAAACATTATATAGTGCTAAAAGAGGCGTTTATTATAAACAAGTAGTGTTTAAAGACGAACCTAATTTAACATATATCATTCAGCCAATTGGTACACGTAAAGGTATTTTAGTTGAAGGATTTGATACGGAAACCAAGAAAAGTATTAAAGGTGCAAAACATAACTATTTCAACCAAAATTATAAGCCATAATATATAATCAATACGTAGAACCAGAGATATTAATGATGATTACTACTCAAAAAAACAATATCTATAGAAAAATAGATATTGTTTTTTTAAATGAAATTTTTTGTTAAATGGTAAAGGTAAACGAGTTAGTTAAAAAAGATTTTAGAGTAATGTCATTCATTTATAAACCGCTCTTACATTGAGAAGGTTAAAGATAGTGATTGAATTCCGACATCTATATTCTAAAAATATTCTCACTTTTCTGTTTTTAATTAATTATTTTTGCCAAATTAAATATGTATATTATTTAATAGTTTTTAATTTGTTATATCCGAATTTTGAATAATTTGATATAATTAAGCGATGTCAGAAGAAGGGGGTTTCAACGTGACTCTGTTCAAGAGAAAAGTTAGCCTACCTATGCAAGTATTAATTGCATTAGTGCTAGGTGTAGTAATTGGTTTATTATTATTTGGACAAACAGGTGTTGCAAATTATATTAAACCTTTCGGTGACGTTTTCTTAAATTTAATCAAAATGATCATCATCCCAATTGTATTCTGTTCACTTGCTTTATCTATTTCGAATTTAGGGGATTCGAAAAAAATAGGAAGCTATGGATGGAAATCAATTCTTTATTTCGAAATTATTACAACCATCGCCATCGGTTTAGGTTTAATTATTGGTAATATTTTTAAACCAGGAATTGGATTAGATCCTGATAAGTTACCTAAAGGCGATATTACTAAATATCAATCAACTGCGTCTGCCGCAGAACAATCTACATACGGTAACCACTTTATTGATACAATCGTAAATATTATACCAACTAATATTTTTGAAGCTTTAACTAAGGGTGAGTTATTGCCAATTATTTTCTTCGCAGTATTCTTTGGTTTGGGATTAGCTGCGATTGGAGAAAAAGCTGAACCAGTTAAAGGTTTCTTAAACGGTACATTAGAAGCCGTATTTTGGATGATTAATAAAATCTTAAAATTAGCACCAATTGGTGTATTTGCATTTATTTGTACAACTGTTATGACATTCGGTGCTTCAGCTTTAATTCCATTAGCTAAACTTGTTTTAGTAGTTGTGTTTGCGATGATTTTCTTCATTATTGTTGTTTTGGGTATTGTAGCAAGAATTTGTGGAATTAGTATTTTCTCAATCATTAAAATACTTAAAGATGAATTATTACTTGCATTCTCTACTTCAAGTTCTGAAGCAGTGTTACCAGTAATGATGAATAAAATGGAGAAATTTGGTTCACCAAAAGAAGTGACTTCTTTTGTTATACCAATTGGATATTCGTTTAATTTAGACGGATCAGCCTTATATCAATCTATCGCCGCTTTATTTGTTGCTCAAATGTATGGTATTCACTTATCATTATCTGAACAAATCATTTTAATGGTGACATTAATGGTTGCATCTAAAGGTATGGCAGGTGTGCCAGGAGTATCTATCGTAGTGTTATTAACAACATTGGGGGCAATGGGCTTACCAGCTCAAGGTCTTGCGTTAATTATCGGTGTAGATCGTTTGTTAGACATGGTTCGTACATGTGTGAACGTTATTGGTAATGCATTATCTACAGTAGTTATCTCTAAATGGGAACATGTTTATGATAAAGAAAAAGGTAAGAAATATCTAGAATCAATTTAAAAAAAGAAATCTGACATTTTTAGCGTCGCTTGGATAAGCGATGCTTTTTTATTCAAAAAGAAAAAGCGAGATAACTGATTTTAAATGAATGTTATCTCGCTCTTTATACTGCCTAATATATCAAAAGTTACATGCCTTTCATATCATGCATTTCATGAATTTTCATCATGAGACCATGTGGCACTTCATCATGATTTACTTTTGATACTCTAGAAAATGAATCAGAACCTTTTTCTTTTACTAAAAAGACAAAATCGCCTTTTTTTACTTTTACATTAGTGTTAGAAGGTAATTTAACATTTTTCTCTACTTTTTCAGTTTGTTCATTTACCATTTTATCAATAGTGTGACTATCTTTCATATAGCCATAGTAGGATTCTTTTTGCTGACCATTTAGCATTACAATGACTAAAATAATGCTAACAATTAACATAATTGCAATTAAAAAAATTCCTAACCCTAAACCTTTTTTGTTCTTCATTAAGACTCTCCTTAAATATATTAATTTATTTATACAAAAAATAGAATTAAATTGCAATAAAAGTTTCACAAAAATTCAATTGTACTTCAACTAATATAAATGAAGCATTATAAATAAGCAAAAAAAAGTAGATAGAATTCATGATACATTCTATCTACTCTTATTAACAATCAAATTAAAGATCAATTGTGATTGGTGTATCAATATCATCATCATTCATTAAAGTAATCGTTTTTGGATTTATTTTTAACACACATAAATTAGAATCCTCTTTAGAATCGAAGAATGTTTTGTCTTGTGTTTCCCACAACCAATCAATGACTTTCTGATCTTCTACAATGTCAATACTTGCTTCTATTTCAACAAAACTATTATTTGTTGTTTCATTATATCCTAGTAAAATATATGCTTCTGGATTACTTTGAATTTCTTTTACTTTAGAACTTTCATTGCTTGTTTTTGTATATAAATTAAGACCATCGTTATAGAACACCATATATCTGCTATTCGGTTTATTATTATATGCAGTTGATAATACGCCAATTTTAGAAGTATTTAAAACTTTCTCAATCGCTTGAGTCACTTTTTGTTTGTCCAAACTAATCATCTCCTTATTGTATTTATATCCTTTTAAAATTAAATTTAAACAGATTTGATATAAATATATTTCACTTCATCATGATGCAACGTTATGTTAAATGGATGATTGGTTTCTTCTTGTATAAATAGTTCTGTTTTAGGTTGATTGCATCTATCTAACTGATGAATAATACTTTTTTCAATGTATACAGGTAAATTATCTTGAGACATTAATTGATGGATCGTCCCATGTTCTTTATTTAATGTATTTGCGATGATTAAGCTGTTTTCGTTTAATTTATTTAGTATTTGATAATGCTGTTTACTGTCAGACAAATAGCGATCATTAATTTTATTAAATAAGATAAAATGATAATTTCCATCTTTTTGACTCATTAAGTAATTATTTGAAATATGGATAGGCACATCGATAAATGCTGCAATAAATTGATAAAGATGCATAATTGGAAGTAAACTCCCATGTCGATTAAATAATGCAATAAACATCGGATCATCTTCAAAAAGGTGATAGCAAATACCACCTCCATATTTTAATAGCGCCGTTAAATGACAAACTAAATCTGCTAGTTGAAGTGGATGCCTACCGTCATTTGTATACTTAAAGCAACGTAATGATAAGCTACTATAGACAAATTGGGTCGAAGGTATATTAGAATTCTTTATAAAATGAACGTAGTTTTCGAAATGAGTATTTGCATGAGTAAATCCGCGTTGGTATTCAATTAATATATTTTTCGTATCAATATTTTCAATGTCAACAAAATAGTAATCAAAATTAAGACGCTTCATTGTATCATAGACTTCTTGTAACTTTTCGTACTGATGTAATAATCCTTCCACTAAAACACCATATTTAATCGAACGATTTTTGTTTCTAAGTTTTAAATATGATAGATGAATATCTTGGATAGTCATTGACTTGGTATCAAATACGAGCATAAATCGTACACTTTTTTTATTCCATTTATAATCTTGATTATTTTCTAGAAACGTCATAATTAAATCGTAAAAAGTAGTGAACTCAGATTTATTTTTGATAATGACAGCTAAACTGATATTTTTTTCAAATAATTTTTCGAAGCAGCGATTGAGTAAGTTTCCGTTAATTGAATGTTGATTCATATCACTCATATCATTAATCAAAATGGCTGGTTTAGGTAAATAAGATAAATCGATATCATAATGATCATTAAAAACAAACTGGAATAATTCATTAATATTTTTAAAATGAATAAATGCCTTTGAAGATTGAGTATGTTGAAAGGCTTCTAATTGCTCAAGATCAATGATAGTTGTTTCGGTTGATAATTGTTCAGTTGTTTCAAACTGAGAGATTAATTCAAAATGCTTAGGTTCAATGTCACTCTTCAGTCGTATCGCAGATATAGGATCAGAATGATTCAGTTGAGAACGAAATTGTTTTGGACTTAAATTAAGATAATTTTTAAATTGATTAGTAAAATTGGTATGACTACTAAAACCGGATTGTTCAGAAATACTTGTAATAGAGTCATTTGTACAAATGAGTAATCTAATAGCATGATTAATTTTCAAACTTGTATAATAATCTTTAAAATTAATATTCAATATACGTACAAATAAATTTGAACAATATGACTCAGAAATAAGTACATGTGCTGCAATATCTTGTAGAGAAATATTGGAAGTGATGTGATCATGAATGAATGTAAGTATATTAATTAAGATGTGCTGTTCAACAGGAATCTTTGGAATATATATATGAGGATGTCTAATAACTGCTTCTTTATAAAAAGTTTGTATGATCTTTGGAATAACTTTGTCATCATGATGAGATGTGTTGTACATATGTTCTATATTATTTAAAATGATTGATTTGATAAAATGACTTGATTGTAAGAGATGTGCATCAAAGTGGCAATTAAAAAAAGCAGCGTCTTCAAGATAAAAGTAAGCCATTGGTATTTTGAGCTCAATCAGATTTCTTCCTTTATTAATTTGATATAAATCACCTTGATTAATGATTGCAATATGATTTGATAATGGGTGATACTTTCCATTGATTGTCATTTCTAATTCATTAGTTAAAGAAAATAATATAAGCACATGGTTGATGTTTCTCCTAGGCATAGAAGTAATATTTTCATGTAAAAAAAGAGTACTGCTCATAAATAAGTCTCCTCATCTAGTATAGTATTTGTAAGCGGGGATTTAGGTCTGTTTGAATAATAAGAGTTATTATATATGAAAATAAAAGAGATATTAATAGTTAAAAATAAAAAATTTCGTTTATTTTTAAGTAAAAACGTTAACAATTTTATAGATGCACAATATTATTATTTTTTTTAGAATGTCGCATGAGACTATTGAAAATTTTTAGTAGGTCAATGAAACGAATTTAAATGCATAATAAATATAGATTTTGAGTGAAGAGATATAAGCTATTAAACAATGATTCACTTGAAATTAAAAATGACTAATTCTGTACATACATCACGATACAACATCATTTGAATATATAGCATCAAGAATGAATTTACTTATATATTTGATATGAGTCCCATATATTTAAAATCACTATTTAAATGTATATCAAGACACAACATCTTAGAGCATTAGCAACCGATATACAATAGTTTAATGAAACGAACGATTACGGTATTTTAAATAGAGAAAATGACATCACTCCGTAGAGTAAGCAACTTAGAATAAAAGATGCATGCAAATATAAAAGGTATTAACAGTAGCTAACTATTATATTTAGAATCATTATAACTCCCCAAAAATTTCTATTTAATGTGTAACAATTTTACATCATAACATCTAAATATACTTTTACTTAATTAAACATCACGAAACATATTCAAAGTTAAGAATGTCAGAATTAGTATTAAAAAAACCTGGGACAACATGCGTTGTCCCAGGTTTTTTGATGTATTAGCAAGTAGTAATTAAATTGAAAATACAGTAGATCAAGTTTTAAACTCTAGTAGAGGCGCTCTAGTACAAAGATGTTCATAAAGAAACTAATATCCAACACAAAGTGAGGTTAAATTGTAGAAGTGAGACATTGAATTTTATTTTACTTTCACCTTTTCATTAAATTAAAATATAAATTAAAATTAATTATATAAAATATTTATAAGATATTGCTTTGTTTTTTGGAACCGATTACAATTATATAATGAATATTAAAATGAGTTTCATATATAGGAGGTTAGTAGAATGAGCTATAAGAAATCGGCTGAAGATATATTAGAAGCGATAGGCGGAGAAGATAACTTAGATGCTATGGCCCATTGTGCCACAAGATTAAGACTTGTATTAAAAGATGAAAGTATTATAGATGAAAAAAAGTTATCTGAAATGGATGTAGTTAAAGGAACCTTTTCTACAGGAGGACAATATCAAATTATTATCGGCTCAGGAACAGTCAATAAAGTATTTGCAGAGTTAGAAAAAATAACAGGAAAAGAGCCATCAACAACTGCTGATGTAAAAGACAAATCGTCGAAGCATATGAATCCTTTACAACGTTTTGTTAAGATGTTGTCAGATATATTCGTACCAATTATACCAGCCATCGTTGCCGGTGGATTATTAATGGGTATTAATAATCTACTTACAGCGCCAGATTTATTCTATCATCATAAATCATTTATAGATGTTCATAGTCAATTCGCTGGATTAGCAGATATGATTAATGTTTTTGCTAATGCACCGTTTACACTATTACCTATTTTAATTGGCTTTAGTGCAGCGAAACGATTCGGCGGCAATCCATTTTTAGGTGCAGCGTTAGGAATGATTTTAGTACATCCTTCATTAATGAGTGCATATGATTTTCCTAAAGCAGTTGAAGCGGGTAAGGCTATTCCACATTGGGATTTATTTGGATTACATATTAATCAAGTTGGATATCAAGGACAAGTGTTACCTATGCTTGTGGCAGCCTATATCTTAGCAACTATTGAAAAAGGATTACGTAAAATCATTCCTACTGTATTGGATAATTTATTAACGCCTTTACTTGCAATATTGAGTACAGCATTCTTAACTTTCTTATTTGTAGGACCTATCACTAGACAGCTTGGTTATTGGTTATCAGATGGTTTAACATGGTTATATGAATTTGGAGGTGCAATTGGTGGATTTATCTTTGGATTATTTTATGCTCCAATTGTGATTACTGGTATGCACCATAGTTTTATTGCAGTAGAAACAACTTTAATTGCAGATCAAGCAAAAACAGGTGGATCATTTATTTTCCCAATCGCTACAATGTCAAATGTAGCACAAGGTGGGGCAGCGCTTGCTGCTTTCTTAATTATTAAAAATAATAAGAAACTTAAAGGTGTGGCTTCAGCAGCTGGTATCTCAGCTCTTTTAGGTATTACTGAACCCGCTTTATTTGGAGTTAACTTAAAATTAAGATATCCATTTATTGGTGCAATAACAGGTTCAGCTATAGGCTCAGCCTACATTTCGTTTTTCAAAGTTAAAGCCATTGCTTTAGGTACTGCAGGATTACCTGGATTTATTTCAATTAACCCAGCTCATGCTGGTTGGCTTCATTATTTCATAGGTATGTTTATTGCGTTTATAATTGCAGTGATTGTCACTTTAGTTTTATCACGAAGAAAAGCTTACAAAGCTGCAGCAGAATAAAAAAGTAACCCTTGCGATACATTGCAAGGGTTACTTTTTTATTAAAGTTTTTGCTTACGCCATAAGAAAATACTTACAATAGTGACTAATATTAAAGAGATTCCTACGATAACCAGCCACGAAACGTAACTCTTATCATCAATAGGTAATGGAACGTTCATACCAAAGAAACTAAAGACAAGGGTAGGTAGTGTCAGTAATACCGTGAAAAGAGTTAATGTCTTCATAATATTGTTCATTTCATTTGAAAGTAATGAAGAATACGAAGACGTGATACTTTCTAAAATACCTGTGTATAATTCAGTTGTTTCAATCGCTTGGTTATTTTCAATGACTAAGTCCTCTAACAAATCTTCATCTTCTTCAAAACGTTTAATTGCAGGCAAACGGAATAATTTTTTAATAATCGTATCATTCCCTTTTAAAGCTGCTAAAAAGTAAACCAAACTTTTTTCTACTTCCATTAAACGATAAAGTTGTTTATTCGTAATACTATTTTTCAAATCTCTTTCAATACGGATTCTTGATTTATTTAAAAGACGCAAGTTTCTGTTATAGTGATTTGAAATAGTAAGTAAAATATCTAAAGCAAAGCGACTATGAAATTTTAAATTTACGTTATCTTGTCTTGAATAATTTTCAAGAAATTCATTTTCAGCATCACAAATTGTAAAAATCACACCATTTCCAATCACAATACCTAGAGGAATGGTAACAAATGAGAGAACATGACGATTCGTAGAACTTACAATAGGCAAGTCGACAATAATAAGAGAATAGCCAGTATCTTCATCATATTCAATACGTGCACTTTCATCTGCATCAAGAGGATCACGAATAAAATCTTCTGGCAGATTGTACTGTTCAATTAATTGCTCAATTTCTTCTCTATCAGGTTCGACAACATTTATCCATGATGCAGATTGGTTTATATTTGTTTCAACTATTTCATTAGTAGTTGAGTGTTTATATGCAGTCAACATAATCGATAGTTCCTTTCTTAGTCTTTATTTCGCTGTGTCAATATTTAAAGCTTTATATTGATGCTGAACCATGATTCTTAAAGGTCCATTATAAATAATTTTAAAAATATGATTGGTTAAATCTTCAACTGAAAGACGGTGGGGATCATTCACCCAAAATTTAACAGTAGATATTGTTGCACCAGCAACATAACTATGAAAATATTTTTCTGGTATACCTTCAATCTCATGATTTGTACTAATATATTTTTGCATATTTTCCCCGATTAAGGAATAAATTTTTTCTTCAAGTTTTGACTTCCTATTTAATTGTAAGATCGTTTGATAAAAAGTAATATTATCCGAAATATGTTGAAGCATATTTTTTAAAATAATATTAATAAAATTTTTAGCAGTATCTTCTGGATCTTTTCCCATAATATTATGAAGATGATTTAAGAATGTCATTTGAGAAATAAATTCATCTTCCATATCTGATAATAATAAATATTTATCTTCATAATGTAAATAAAAGGTACCTCTATTAATATCTGCACGATCTGCAATATCTTGAATTGTAATTTTTTCTAATTCCTTTTCATTTAATAATTCGATAAATGAAGACTTAATTGCTGACCTCGTCTTACGAACTCTCCGATCTTCTTTCATTCTGCATCAATCCTTTATAATTAATTAACAATATTAGGCATAATGTTCATTAATTAACGATATGATCATTATTGATTATTGTATTGAAGTGATAACCTCATTATAATTTACAAGATATTAAATATTCAACACATTGTTCAATAAATATAGAGAGGTAAGTAGAAATGAATATTTTTAAAAGTAAGTTACTATGGTTCGCACCAATTGCAGCTATTTTATTATTAGTGATATTCTCTTTAGCGTTTTATCCTGCATTTAACCCAAAACCAAAACAAATACCGATTGCAGTGGTAAATAATGATAAAGGTATAGATATCCAAGGTAATAAAGTAAATATTGGTAAAACAATTGAAGATAAATTAATGGATAGTGATTCTGATACTGTTAAATGGATTAAAGTAAAAAAAGAATCAGATATTAAAAAAGGACTTAATGATAATAAATATTACGGCGCAGCTATTTTTAATAAAAATTTTTCAAAAAATGCAATGAGTAAAACGCAGTTGATTATTTGAAATAAGGTGTATTATATTATTTAGATATCTAACTAAATGAGATATGCAAAAATGGAATATAATTATTAATATTGGATTAGTGTGTTAGCATATAAAATGAAACACTATTCTGATACTATTTATATTAAATGCGTTGTTTGGTTTAACAGGGGCTGTATGGTCATTATTAATCGCTAAAACAATTTGTTCACTATTAGCAATGTTTATTGCATGTGTTTTAAGGAATGAGTTAACCTTGGACACACAAGCGTTAGTAGAAGAATAAAATAATTTGATATTAAAGCGAGCTATAAGGGAGAAGATCTCTTATTTAGCTCGCTTTAAATTTATATAAACGATGACATATTACAATAATTATTGTTAAATAAGTTATATTACTTTATTATTGTTAAATGAGTATTTTTTATAGGAGGACGTCAATGGTCATTTTAAAGCGAAGTTCTAAAGTAGCTATAGCGTTATTGATGATGTTCCTATTTTTATTCGTGCCGAGTATGACAAAAATAGCTTCTGCGCACGCTACTTTAGAAAAAACAACCCCAGCACAAAACGGTCTCGTATCAAAACAACCAGATACAATCAAATTAACATTTAATGAGCCGGTAAATGCCGAATATTCAGGGATAACGATATATAATGATAAAGGAAAGAAAATTGCTGATATTAAACCAAATACATCAGGACATTCAGATACTTTATCTTTCTCAGGCAAGCAATTAAAAGAAGGTACACAACAAATTAAATGGCACACTGTATCTGCTGATGGTCATGAAATTAGTGATCAATTTGAATTTTCAGTTGGTAAAAAAACAGCCAATGGTGTAGATACTACTCCTGTTGCATATGAAACGCCTGCATTTTGGTTTGGTGTGTTTAGATATATCGCTGAAGGCGCAACAATTATTTTAGTTGGTTTGTATTGGTTAAACGGTATTGCACGTAGAAATAATTTATCAACATTTGATATTTTCCCTAGACATGTCGCTGTATCATTAATCATGATGATGGCATATATTATGTCACTTGTACTCTATCTGATGACTCTATCATCTGATATTTTGGATTCAGTTTTAACATTTAATCCAAGTGTCTTAATTCAATTCCCATATATACTGAGCGCAATTGCTTTAATTATTCTAAGTGGATTGTTTGTATTAAGAAATATGGAACGAACATGGTATTGGGCTATTTCGATTATTATGATTTTAGCTTTAAGTATGTCAGGACATGCTTGGTCTCAAAGTGTTCCTGTTTGGTCAATTATACTTAGAACATTACATTTAGCTGGTATCAGTTTATGGCTAGGCGCATTAATTTATTTGTTTTCTTCAGTATTTACTAAAAAACGAGATGCAGTTGATTTATTACGCGAAATCTTATTTAAAGTGAATGGAGCTGCTGTTGCAGTTATCATAGTTACTGGTATATTAATGTCGATGGATGAAACTAAAATTCTATCAATATGGTCTAATATGCAAACATGGACAATATTATTAATAATTAAAATCGTAGGAACATTAATTATGATGGCTTTAGGTTTTATGCAAACAACGCGCGCCTTAAACAAACGTTATAGAATTAATAAAGTCTCTTTAATTATCGAAGTTTCTATTGGTATTATTTTAATACTTGTTGGTGTTATTATGAGTCAAATTAATATTCCATAAAAGGAGATTGTAAAATATGTTTAAAAAATTATTTTCTTCAGGTTTAGTGTTCTTCTTTTCACTAGGTTTATTTAAATATGCTGATGCACATGTGACGATAAATCCAAAAGTAGTTGAACCTGGATCTTATGAAAAAGTGGATGTTCGAGTACCTGTTGAACAAAAAGATCATACTGAAAAAGTCGAATTAGATATTCCAAAAGAAGTACAAGTGTCAAATATTCAACCCGTAGAAGGGTATAAATATAGTTTAGATAAAGACAAAAAAGGTAATATCACAAAAATCACCTGGAAAGCGAAAGATAAAGGCATTGGTCCTAATGAATTTATCGAATTCCCACTTCTTGTAGCAAGTCCTAAAGAAGAAGGCACATATTCATTTAAAGCTGTGCAGACATACGATAATAAAGATAAGGTAAAATGGACGGGTAAAGCGAATAGTGAACATCCTGCTCCAACATTGGAAGTGGAAAAAAATGCAAATGCTGTAACTGTTAAAGAAGACAACGCTAAAAAAGATGAAAAAAGTCACTCATCTTCAGGTGGTTCTATCGCATTATGGATTATTTCACTTGTTGCCATTATTTTATCTTTAGTTGCATTATTTAAACATGCAAGAAATAAATAAGACATATAATAAAGTGACTTCTAGTACTTGCTAGAGGTCATTTTTTATAACCTGATTTGATTACAAAATTTTGTCACTTTAAAGATAGAGATAATCGATTATAATAATTGAAGTAAGGGAGGATTTTTATGCGCAGATTATTATACGCTTTTTTAGTCTATATGATTATTGGACTTGTAAGTGGATTTTACTACAGAGAGTTAACGAAAGCACATGATTTTACGGGCGATACGCAACTAGCGCTTGTTCACACACATACGTTAATATTAGGTATGTTTATGTTTTTAATTTTACTTCCGCTTGAAAAAGTATTTAAGTTAAGTAGTTATTATTTATTTAATTGGTTCTTCATTGTATACAATATTGGTGTCATTATTACTGTAGGAATGATGCTAACAAAAGGCACTTACCAAGTCACTGGAAAAAGTTTTTCACCAGAAGCATTTGCTGGATTTGCAGGTATCGGTCATACAGGAATGCTTGCTGGATTATTATTACTTTTCTTTTTACTAAGACAAGCCATTTTAAAAGAATCGAGAGATTAAAATAATAATTTGAGACACAATAGATTCAAACCTATTGTGTCTTTTTTTATAATTAAGCATAAAGAGACAAAAAGAGGAGGACGTCTTAATGATTCATTATTCAAATTATCCACCAAATGTTAAAGATTATTGTGAATTAAGAGCAAAAGCAGGTATGAGTCCTAAATCTGAAGCAGCAGCACAAAAAGGACTACCTCATGCATGTTTTAATATTACTATTTATGAAGAATCAACATTGATTGGGATGGGTAGAGTGATTGGGGATGGAGGAACTGCATTTCAGATTATAGATATTGCTGTCCATCCATCTTATCAAGGACAAGGTTTTGGGAAAGAAATCTTAAAACAAGTAATGGCATTTATTGAAAATCATGCAGAAAAAGGGACATATGTCAGTCTGATTGCAGATTATCCAGCTGATCAATTATATAAGAAGTTTGGATTTCAATCTACCGAACCAAAATCTGGTGGAATGTTTAAAAAATATTAAAGAAAAAAGATGAGATTAAATTAAATTTCTTTTAAGTTCGTTATTTTATGTCTAGATTACGCTTTACGTAAATATTCTAAATAAAAATCTCTAGGTAATGGCTTCAAGATTAAAAAAGATAAGCGAATTTTTAATAAGCTAAATAAATTCTGAAACAATTATTTGAAGTGCGTCTAGTATATAAATTAAATAAATTATTTAATAAAATATTCATAAAATAATATACACATATAAAATGAATGATGATAATATATAAATGAACAAATACACCTATTGTTCAGTACAATATAGTAAATGATTGTGAAACATTGAGTCGTAATATAGTTTTTAAATAAAAATGTTTCATCATTTGCATCTATACAGCTAAGAATAAACATCAAGAATAGGAGTGAATAATCACTGTGAATTATCGAGAAAAATTACAGAAGTTTAGTATACGCAAATATACAGTCGGTGCTTTTTCAACTGTTATTGCGACATTAATTTTCTTAGGTTCACCTCAAGCACACGCCAGTGAACAACTACAAAAAGATGGGCAAGTGATTCAAGCAAAAGCTAGAGGCCAAGAACAAACTTCAAATGAGACAAGTAACAAGCAAGTTCAATCTAGCACAGAACCCAAAGCTTCACCTGTATCTGAGAGTCAAAAAGCAAACAATGAAACTTTAAATAAAGTTCAGACGACAGATACATTAACAAATAGTTTAACATCATTTTCATCTCAAAACGAAAACAAAGATACATCTCACACAACAACAGATTTAAAAGAAAATAATGAAGTTCAACCTCAAAAAAATAAATCAGATGATAATAGTCTAGCCGAGGTGAATGAAGGGCATAGTCCTCGTGACAACCGTACTCGTTACGAAGATAGAGAAGCATCAGATGATACCCTAGTATCTTCAACTTTAACAACAATTGATGCTGATAAACTTCAAGCAGCTTATGACCGTTCTTACGCTGAATATCGAAAAATTGATAGAGAACAATCTGATAATAAAAAAGTTGCTAAAATTAAAGCAACATTTGACAAAGTTAATGACTTTTTTAGTACTAATGATAATACAAACCAAGCATTAATAAATGAATTATATAAAGAAATAGAACAAGCTAACGCTTTAATCGGTTCATTACCACAACGACAAGTAAGTACAATCAGTACAAGAGCAAATAGAGAAGCACGTGCTGTAAGATCAAGTAGACGTCCTGTACGTGGACAAGGTGGGACGAGACCCCCTAGCAATACTGCTAATACTTATACACCACCAGTAGTTCATAACTCTAGACCAAAACCTGGCTCAAAAGTAAAAAAGAATTCAGATTTGTATAATAATGCTAAAAAAGAATGGTATGTAGAAAATGAAAATGATGGTTCCGGTTATTGGTCAGGAACGTTTTTACATGCAACGAATAAAAGTGCACCATATTACGCTACACGTTCTCATTATCGAAATATGAGTCCATCTAGTGTTAGAGGTATTGCAGAAATTTCATCAATTAGACAAAATGATGGATATTTATGGACGATTAATTTTAATAAGTATCATATTAAACGTAATGGCATGGTATTTTGGTTTGGTTTACCTAAAGGTCAAACGCCAACGGGACCAGTACGTTTTACTACCACAGATGTAAATGGTCATGAAACATCATCATCTGGTACTGGAGACGGTAGAGATCAAGCATTATCAAGAATGTGGGATTCTGCTGGTGGTATTACTTCTAGTGCATATAATTTCAGACAAGGAAATCCTTTGAATAGAAGTGAGTTCTATAACGATTCAGTTAATCATATTTATAATTTAGGGGATTTTGCACGTGGTAATGAAAATCAACCATTTACATTCTTTGAAAGAGAAGGTGTTCCAAATAAAATTAAAGTAGCTGGAGACGATATTTATCGTTATTTAACTGGGCAAGTAGATCATAATCAAGGTATTGATCATATCTATGCATTTCAAGCTAGAGGAACAGATAGTTATACCATTCAATTTAAAACGTCTGGTAGCTCACAAGATAGATTATATTATGCAGCAGGTGGTAGAGGGATTGAATTTAATGAAATCAACAACTATAACCAATTATATTTAGAGCCGCTAGAACAGTATAATGATCGTAAAACTAAAATTGTAGATGTTATCGATCGCGTACTGCATATTGACCATGTTGAATCAGCTTATGATGTGCCAGAGCGTAGAATAATGAAAAAACATTACTTAGATGGCGATTTCGCTACACACGAATATGCTGAAGATGTTTCAAGTTATCTAAGTAACCCTAGTGATCATGTAATGGGTTTATTCCCTAGAGTGCCTACTGATCGTTATAGAGGTAATTTTGGTGTAAATCCGCTTAACTCTTATGAAATTCATGAAATATTTTCTGAAGAAAAATTAAAAGAGGCTGCGAGAACAGGAAGACCAATTGAAATTTTTGTTGGGTTTAATGTAAGTGATGCATACCATAATGGTGAAACAATCAAAAAAGTAAATTTATTTGTCAAACCAAAGTTAGAACAATCTATTGGATTCTATTCAGATAATGCACCCGATAATAAAGAGAATTCACCTGAATCACAAGCTGCACATCATGCTGTCTTTTTACAACAAGAAGGTCAAATGCTTAATACAGTGACTAATGGTAATAGTAAGGATTATCATCAAAATATTCGGATTCAATTTAAAAGTAACGAGTCTGCAAATGTATGGGAAATCTCTGGATATCCACCCTCTCTACGAATTGAAGATGCAGTAGATAGACCCAATACAGAACTTGAGAAAAATAAAGTATTGGTTGGTCAATTGCCACCAGGACGCCATGTGATGACAGCGAGAATTGGTAATGAAACTAAAATCTTTGAAGTCATTGCCAAACCCAATCCGCCAGTTATTTCAACACTTGCGGCACAATTAGGACAAAAAGGTGGTAAAAAACCAACTATTACAGTGACACATGTACCACAAGATGAGAGAGCAAAAGTACGTTTAGTTTCAGGTGGTACAGATGGTGCAGGTCCTGGCACATCACCTTTAGGCTATACTGTACTCGCAGAAAAGATGGCAAACTTAGATGGCACGGTGACATTTGAAGAAAGTGATTATACTAATCCTTTACCTAATAATGGGGTTATTAGAGCAATTACATACTATGAAGATCCAGTGCAATCCAACTTTAGTAATTCGATTAATGTAGGACTAGATACTACACCGCCAACTTTTGGTGACGTAAGAGGCCTTCAAGATAAATATTATCGTGGAGATAACGTTAATATTTCAATTCCTGTTTCTGACAATGCATATGGTTCAGGTGTGGAAGATGCATCTATCACTGAAAATAGTGGTTTACAAGCAGTATTTAATAGAGATAATTCTGGAGACGCAGGTACTTTAGTGATTACTGGAACGATTTCTAATAATGCAACATGGAACAGTGATATTCTTGTTCAACCTGTAACACATGATAGAGCAGGTAATAATACTAATGTAAGTCCATATCATCTTCATATTGGAAAGTTATCAGATGATAAACCAGTTCAGTTATTTAGCCAGCAAGAATTGAAAACAGTGGGTAATCCTAATAGTATTTCGCAAAGCGAAAGAAATGATATCATTAACTCGCTTAAAGCTAAAAATAGTAGTTTGACATCATTTTTAAGTACACTTAACCCGTATATGGTTGGTAATGATGGTAGAGTAGTCTTGACATTTAAAGATGGTTCGACTCGTATCATTGATCCGACTCAAGTGATTACATATAGACCACAACGTAAATCAATATATACTGAGCCAGGTAGTTCAAATACAAAAGAAGCATTTATTACAATTGCTAAAGGTCAAGAGTATACAATTGGACCTGATTTAAGAAAATATTTCTCATTAAGTAATGGACAAGATATTCCTAATAATGCATTTACAACTATTAATGGTAGTTCAATACCATCAGCTCAAGCAATGAGTCGTCTAAATGCAGGTGTTTATACTTATAACGTAGATGCATTAAATGCTTACAACCATAGTTCAGAACGTTTGACAATTAAAGTTAACGTAGTTGATGTCAATACATTAGCAGAAAATCAACGTGTTTACCGTTCAACAACTAAAAATTTAAGTAATGATGAAATTACACAAGTTAGAAATGCCTTTAAAGCTGCTAATCCGCAATTAAATTTAAATGATAGTGATATCAGAATTGAAAACGATGAACCTTTAAGTAATCATCCAAGTCGTGTAAGAGTAACGATTACTAAAGGTGAATTAACAAAACAATTCATTTCAACATTTGATCATATGGATTTCTTAAAATGGATAAATTTACGTAATGATTATACTGTGACTTGGACAAGTCAAAAACTTAATGGAAGAAGCACAGATGGTGGATTTGAGTGGTCTCCAGATGGTAAAACAATAATTTATCGTTATGATGCAACGATTGGAAGAAGAATAACAGGCAATGACGTATTATCACTTTTAAGAGCAACGCCTAAACATGCAGGGTTGAGAAACCATATAGAAGGTCAAGAGAAAATATTAGCAGAATCAGGCTCAGCTCGTGGATTTAAACCTGTAGGATATTCTAAAGGGAATAGTATATATTCGGATGGAGAACATCCATTTACATATGATGGTCAACCTATTCAAGTATTAGACATAGTTGACAGCAATACTGGATATAGCAACTCTGCCGTTGCACGCAGTGACTATAGACATACAAGCAGCAATTCAACAGTGATGAGTGGTGATATTCCAGCCATGAATGGCGCTGCTGGTTTCCATTTAGATAAAGTGCTTAAACAAAATGGTACTGATAATGGAATTATGGGTGCGGTAGATAAACAACAATTGTATTTAACGCCTTATGGTGCAAAAAGCTATATTGAACGCCTTGGACAATCAATGTCATCAACAGACAATGTGATTAATATCGTATTTGTACCAACTGATAAAGTAACGCCAAATATTGTATTAGATAATTATAATGATCATGTTGTATTTTCAGGAGAAACTTTCAGAAATACACTTACATTAACTGATAACTTTGGTATTAAAAATGTTACTGTACCTAATGACAGTCAAATACCTATGAATGTATTAAATCATTCAACATTAAGTGGTGTTGCCCCTAATGTATCTACCCCAATGTCTAAACAAGTGAAAGTTAAAGTAACAGATGGTAGTGATAACGAAACAACGGCTGTATTTAATGTATTAATCAAACCATTAAAAGATAAATATAGTGTCATGACAACTGCTGATGAGTCGCATCCAATACGTATAGCGAATATTAGTAACAATGCAAGTTTATCTGAGACAGATAGACAAGCTATTTTTAACAGTTTAGATATTTCGAAATCAATTACCAATAGAAATTACGTTACAGAGGGCAGTAATGAAATAAGAAGTAGAGAAATTAGTAATGTTCATCGTTCAGGTAATAATGCAAATGTTGAAGTGACTATCACTTATGCAGATAATTCAAGAACATCCATTACTGTACCAGTAAAACATGTCATTCCTAATATCAGAGGAATAGAATTATTTACAGTACAAGGTCAGCCATTCCCAAGTGGTAAAGGAACAAATAATAATGACTTCTTCGTTATAAACAATGATCAACCTTTGACAGATGCTACTGTGACTTGGATTGGTAATGGACCAGATATTAACTCTACAACAGTAGGTGTCCCACAAATTTTAAGAGCAAACATCTTATTTGATGGTGAAACAACACCCATTGAAAAAGAAGCACACTATAGAGTAGTTAAAGCGAAACCAAAAAGAGTATATCAAACAACAATAAATGGTAATTTCTTATCTGCAAATGAAGGCTCGTCATCTAATGTAGGAGCATTTGTAGAAGGTATTGCAAATTATTTACCATCGGGTACGAACTTCGATTGGGCACCTGGTTCTGGACGACCTTTATCAAATAGTCCAGGTGTTTTCACAGAAACAATTAATGTGATATATCCTAACGGTCAAGTAGACCCAGTTAATGTATTGTTTAAAGTGAAACCAACTACGCCTTCAATTGATGCTTTAAGTACAAAATATAAAGCTGATTTATCTGGACAATCTATTAAAGTAAATAATGTTCCACATAATGCACAGGTTAAACTATATACTGAAGATGGTAGAGAAATGAGTAATACAACTATGACTAGAAATCGTGATGGTTCAGTGTCTATTACAATTCCAGGAGTATTACCACTTGGTAATATTAAAGCTAAATCAATTATCACGGTTGATCATGTAACGATTACTGAACAAAATAATAGTGGTTCTGTTGTGAACTCAACACGTTCAGAATCAATAGAATCAGATTTAAGTGCATCTTCACCTGTAACAAAACAACTTGAAGCGGTAGACGGCGGATTAAAATTTGTTAAAGGGGACAACATTGATTTAAATAATCCTAGAACTTACATTAAATCTAATTCAGATATCATACGAGTAGAATGGGAACAGAATGCTAATCAATGGAAAAACACAATTGGTACTACAACTAAACGCGCCATTGTCACATTGAGTAATGGAGAAACGAGAACAGTTTCTATTCCAGTAACCATTTATGCACCAGCCACTGCTAAAGCACCACAACGTGATGTGGTCGGTCACGCGTTAACTTATGGCGATGACGCAGCAAATTATGTGACATTTGAAAATAATTATATGAATGGGGCTACAGTGACTTGGAAAAATAATAATGCTCCAAGTAATAATATTGCTGGCGTTCAAAGCTTAACTGCTGAAGTAAGGTATAACGGTATTAATCACGTATATAATGTCCCAGTAAAAGTATATGAATATAAATATAAATTTAAAAAATCAGAGTATAGTACGATTGTAGGAACAAGTTTTGAAGGAAATGGAAATATTAATAATTATGTAGCATTAGAAAATGCGAATGGTTTACCTACAGATGGTTTCCATTTTGTTTGGACTCAAAACACCACAGCTTCTCATAGCGACCAATGGTCAAATTTAGCACATCCAAATCAAGCTTTTAAAAAAGAAGCGAGATTTGAAGTATTAGATAACCAAAACCACGTATTCTTTACTTCTGATCCAGCAATATTTAAAGTGACAAATGCAGTTCCAAATCCAGCAACTGTTACACAAAATGATGTTGGTGATGTAGTCATTTCACCAGGGGTAGGTAAAAACTTAGGCGTTAATGCTGGAAATATAATTGTAAATCCAGATAGAATTACTGTTAAAAAAGGAAATCAAGTTATTGGTACATTTGTCAAAAATAATACAGGCAAATGGGCAAAAGCTAGTGATTCTATAAACACACCTGGTTTATCAGTTTCTCCAGATGGTAATGAAATTATTTATGACAAAATGTCAGTTCCAAATGATACATTGATTAACACCGAATCAACGACAGGTAATGGAGAATTGACAAGTGAAGCTGCTACAAGTGCAACTTATAAAGTTAAGCCAGCAACACCATCTAACACAACATTTGCATTTAAACAAAATGGTGAGTTCGAAGTTATTCCAAACAATGCTAATACATCAACAACAAAAAATCCTACAGATAAAGTTAAAATTAGCTATGTTGAAAAAATGGGTAATAGTGCAGAACAATCTAGAGAATTAATTGTAACTAAAAATAATCAAAATCGATGGTCGATGAATAATCAGCCAGATTATGTGATATTTGATTCTATAACAGGTAAAGTGACATTTAAAGCTAATTCTTTAAAACCACATGTACTGATTAATACAGAATCTATTGCTGGAAATGATGATAATTTTAGCCATAATACTGTTGGAGTTGTGGGACCTGATCATCATGATGTTATCATTCATGAGATAGTCAAAGAACCTGGGGAAAGAGTTAGTAATGAGGAACTTAATAATGCAATTAGTGTAGATAATAAAGATCATGCTAATGTAAACGAAGGAGTAAGTTTACCTACAAATTTACAGAGTGATACAACGCAAGCAGTACCAACACGTATTACTTATAGAGATGGAAGTATAGAAATTGTAAATGTACCAATTAGAACCCATGCAGATAAATCGAGTATTAGAAATACTTTACCTAAACTTGACGCACAAGGAGACACTAATGGTAAAACACCATCAAGTGTGAGTGCATATAATAATGAAATGCAGCATTTACATGATGAAATTGAAGCAGTTCGAAGAAAAGCTAATGAAGTGTTATCAAATGATAGAGCAACAAATACTGATGTTGCAAATGTGACAAATAATATTAATGATGTCTCATTGAAAATTCAACATGCAATTTCATTACTACAAAATAAAGCAGATAATAGTGCTTTAGTTGAAGCAAAACGTCAACTTGATGAAGCAACGGCAGAACAAGATCCAACGCCAGGAATGACACAAGTAACATCAGATAATTATAGAGCGAAAAAAGCAGAAGCA
>NZ_KV792029.1:0-72947 GCF_001808085.1 Staphylococcus sp. HMSC14C01 | reverse complement strand
GATAATTATAGAGCGAAAAAAGCAGAAGCAGAGCGAATTAGTGCAGAAGCCCAAGGCGTGATTAACAATGGAGATGCGACAGCTGAAGAAATCAGAAATGAGAAAGCGAAAGTAGAAGAAGCATTAACTCAATTAACTGAAGCAAAAAATGCAATAAAAGCAGATAAGTCAGTGTTAGAACAAAAACGTCCAGGATTAAATCATGTGGGAGTTACCGAAGGTAAACAACCGGCGAGCGTGACTGCATATAATAATGAAATGGCTAAAATTCATGATGAACTTGAAGCAGCGAAAACAGAAGCAGATAGAGTGATTCATGATGACAATGCGACACCAGCACAAGTAACAGCGGCTATCGCAAAAATTGACGCGGTACAACCTAAGTTAGATAATGCCATTAGTTTACTTCACGACAAAGAAAACAACAGTGAATTAGTGAAAGCAAAAGCGAAATTAGATGCAGCGACTAGCGAGGAAGATCCAACGCCAGGAATGACGCCAGCAACAGCAGATAATTATAGAGCGAAAAAAGCAGAAGCAGAACAAGTCAGCAGAGACGCACAAAAAGTGATTGAAAATGACGATGCAACATCTGGGGAAATTGCGCAAGCAATAGCTAAAGTAAATGAAGCTACAGTTGCATTAAAACAAGCTAAACATGATTTAATTCCAGACAAAACTTTATTGAATAATGCTAAAAACAATTTAGAAACAAGCATTAATCAGGTGCCTGAAACTAAAAATATGACTAGTGATTCTGTTGAAAATTATAGAAATAAATTAAGTCAAGCAAAAGATACATTAGCTAATGCACAAAAAGTTATTGATAACCTAACTTCAACAGTTGATGAAATTCATAAAACTATCGAAAATGTGAAACGTGCTAAAGATGAACTTGAACAAGCTAAACATGACTTAATATTAGATTATGATGCTGTCATTAAAAAAATTAAACAACAAACTGATTTAACAGAATCACAGAAGGATAAATTAATAGAAAAGACAAAAGCTTCTACAACTTCTGATGAATTAGAAAATATTAAACATAATACTAATTTATTAAATGATGCGATGAAACAATTAAAAGAAAACATCGCTGAAAAAGATAAAATCAAAGCAAGTATTAATTATACTGATGGAGATAAAGATAAAAAAGATACCTATGATGATGCTTTAAAAGAAGCTGAAAAACTAATTAATGATGCAAAAAATCCTATTATTGATCCTAGCGTGATAAATCAACTTAAAGATAAGATAATTGATGCTAAAAATAATTTAAATGGTGCAGAAAAATTACAAAATGCTAGAAATAATGTTAAACACATATTGGAAAACTTAGAACATTTGAACAATGCACAAAAAGATGCGTTTAACAATATGGTAGATAATGAAAATTCACGTGATAATTTAGATATAATTATTAATAAAGCTAAAGAAGTGGATAAAGCTATGAAACATTTAATTGATGAAATAGCTGATAATTTAGATATCAAGCATTCTGTTAATTATTCAGAAGCTTCACCAGATAAAAAATCCGCTTACGATGAACTTATTAAAAAAGCTGAAGACTTAATAAATAAAGGTATTGGTACAAATGCATCACTTGAAGAAATTAATAAATTAATTCAAGATATTAAAAAAGCAAAATATGATTTAGATGGAAAACATCAAGTTGAATTAGCTAAACAAAAAGCTTTAGTAGAGTTAGAAAATGAAGTTAACCGATTGAAAGATGAAATTGACAACAATCCTAATCTTTCTAAAGAAGATAAAGAAAAACTTAAATCTAAATTAGAGCGTCTTCTTGAAAATGCAAAAGGTCAGATTAATAATGCAACTACATTAACAGACCTTAATAAGATTAAAAATAATACTCAAAAAGAAATCGATAAATTAAAAGCATTAATTGATGCTAAAACTTTGGCTAAACAAGAAATTATTGATTTTGCTAATAAAAAACATCAAGAAATTCTAAATAATTCTAACTTAACTGATGCTCAGAAACAAAAAGTGGTAGCTGAAATAGATAAAACTTTACAAAAAGTGCTTGAAAACATTGATAACGCCAATGACATCAATGAAATTAACCGTAAACTTAAAGAGGGCAAAGATAATATAGCGAAAATTGTTGCAAAAGAAATTACTAATGCGTTAATAGATAATAAAATTAAAGAAATTAAAGCACGCAAAGATTTAACAGATGAACAAAAAGCTAAATTAATTGATTATCTTGAAAAACTTAGACGTGATACGTTAAAAGAAATTGATAAATCACATATTGATGATATCGGTTCAATTATCCAACAATTAATGGACAAATTGAATATGCTTGATATTGATAAAATTGAAAACATCTTAAGTCATAACAATAAAGACAATAATCAAAATCAATCAAATATTGACGGTATTCAATCTAATAACAGTCATTTATCTAAATCACATAGATTACCTGATACTGGTTCAGAAAGTACATCTATTCAATTAGAGATTGAATTAATGACACTATTAGTTGGTCTAGGATTAGTATTAAAAAATCGTAGAAAAAAACAAAAAAATAACAAGAATAAAAGATAAAAAAGATATAACTTAGTATCTTTAAAAATAAAGAGCAGGAAACCACTATAAACTGGGTTTCTTGCTCTTTTTTTATTAAATAAATATGAACTATGCTTCAAAATCTATAATAATTCTTCCAGCGTTTTCATGATTAAGTACTGTCTCAATAGAATGTTTTAAATCTTTAAAAGCAATTGTATTTTTAATTTCATGTAATTTATTAGATTTTAAATCAGTTGCTAATCTTCTCCATACACGTTGACGTAATTTCATTGGTGTCATAACTGAATCAAGTCCAACGACGCTTACACCGCGAAGAATAAATGGAAATACTGAAGTTTCAAAGTGGTTACCTCCAGTCATACCAATTAATGCAACACCGCCACCATTTGTTAGATGCTTTGCTATATAAGGTGTTCCAGGACCACCGCAAGGATCAATAGCAGCTTGCCAAGTTCTTTTTCCTAATATTTCATTACTATCTTCAGAAATACGATCGATAACTTCTCTTGCTCCTAATTCTTTTAATTTATTTGTAGCTTTTTTATTTCCAGTACTTGCTACAACTTTATAACCAAGTTCATTTAACATCATTACAGCTAAAGACCCAACACCACCAGAAGCGCCACGTACAAGTACTTTATCGCCTTCAAGTGTCATAAAGTTTGCTTTTTCTAATTTTTCTATTGCTAAACCAGCTGTGTAACCAGCAGTCCCATAAATCATCGCTTCTTCAAGTGTTAGATTTTCAGGACATTTAACAATCCAATCTGATTTAACACGGGCATACTCACTAAATCCACCGTAATGATTGACGCCTAAATCATAGCCAGTAATAATAACTTCTTCACCTTTTTCGATTGTAGGGTCATCAGATTCTACGACTGTACCTGCCAAATCAATTCCAGGAACCATTGGATATGATTTAAGTACACCGCTATCTTTAACAGTGGCTAAGGCATCTTTATAATTAATACCAGAATATTGAACTTTTATTAAAACTTCACCTTCAGGTAAATCATTGATTGATAAATCTTTGAAATCACTTGTGACAGTGCCATCATTATCTTTTTCAACCATAAACGCTTTGAAATTTACACTCATAAAATCGTACTCCTTAAAAATAAAAAATTAGATGTTAATTGCATATCCTAAATAACCATACCACATTTTAAATGAGTCATTAAGTTAAAAAGTTTATATAAATTAAATATAAAATAGTCTGTATTTTGATAAAAAATAATTATATTGACAGTAAAACAGCATAAATATATAATTTTATTGATAATGATTATCACTTGATAATAATCATGTTGATAGAGATATAAAACTGCAATTTTAAAATTTAGATGTAGAGAATATACATTTTAAAATATTTAACATCAAAAGATAATCACTAAATTTTAATGAGGTGAATTTATTATGAAGAAATTACCAACTATTTTACTAACATCATCACTACTATTAACAGCTTGTGGTCATAATAATCACGATAATGCTAATGAGAAAACTTCAAAAAAATCTACAAATGAGAATAAAGTAGCATTACAGAAAGCAGCTAAAGAATATAGAAAATATACAAATGAACAGTTAGATCAGTTTTTAAAAGGAACTGAAGAATTTGTATCTGCAATAAAAGCAGATGATATTGAAAAAGCAAAATTTTTGTATCCTAAAGTACGCATGTATTATGAACGTTCTGAACCCGTAGCTGAAGCATTTGGCGATTTAGATCCTAAAATCGATGCCCGCCTAGCTGATATGAAAGAAGAGAAAAAAGAAGATAAGTGGACAGGGTATCATAAAATTGAAAAATCTCTTTATCAAGAAAATAAAATAGATGAAATGACTAAGAAGGATGCTGATCAATTACTAAAAGATGCTAAAGAATTAGATGCTAAAATAGATACATTAGATATTACACCTAAGTTAATGCTACAAGGATCAGTGGATTTATTAAATGAAGTATCTACATCAAAAATTACTGGAGAAGAAGAGATATACTCTCACACCGATTTATATGATTTTAAAGCAAATATCGAAGGTGCTCAAAAAATTTATGAATTATTTAAATCTGAATTAGAAAAGAAAGACAAAAAATTGAGTTCTACAATTATGGATAATTTTAATAAAGTGAATCAATTACTTAATAAATATAAAAATAATAATGGTTATAAAGATTATAGTGCAATAACTAAAGAAGATAGAAAAGCGTTATCAGATGCAGTTAACTCACTAGGAGAACCATTAAGTAAAATGGCTGTGATTACAGAATGAGTAATATAAATCATAAAAATCACCCTCAAATGACTAGACGTTCATTTTTAAAGTTACTAGGTATAGGAAGTGCTGGTGCTGTTATTGGAGCAAGTAGTGTAGGCAGTATCTTTTCGTTTAAATCTATGTTTGATACTCCTGAAAGTGAAGAAAACGATTCATATGAATTTTATGGACATATTCAAGCTGGTATTACTACACCAACTCAAAAAAATTGTAATTTCATTGCATTAGATTTAAAGTCCAAAGATCAAACATTAATTAAAGATATGTTTAAAAAATGGACTCAAATGTCTGTTAGTATGACTGACGGTGCTATTATTGGGGGAAATAGTAACAATACACTATTACCACCTGTAGATACTGGTGAATCAATAGGATTAGATGCTAGTAAACTCACTTTAACATATGGCGTGAGTAAGTCTTTTTTGAAAAAAATAGGATTATCATCTAAAATTCCATTTGATTTTAGAGATATACCTCATTTTCCTAATGATCAATTAGATGAAGAGTATAGTGATGGAGATATTATGATTCAAGCATGTTCAAATGATCCTCAAGTTACTTTTCATGCTATACATAACTTAATACGACCTTTTAGAGACATCATTAAAATTCGTTGGTCACAACATGGTTTTATTTCTGCTAAAAAAAATGAAACACCGAGAAATTTAATGGCATTTAAAGATGGTACAGTTAATCCACGAAAAAATAACGATTTGAAAAAATATGTATTTATTGATAATGGATGGGCAGAAAATGGAACGTATTGCATTATAAGACGAATCCAAATACATATTGAGACATGGGATCGTACCGCATTAGAAGAGCAAGAAGCAACATTTGGTCGTAAACGTTCTACAGGTGCACCTCTAACAGGTAAGAAAGAATTCGATAATATTGATTTAAATGCTAAAAATAATAAGGGCAAGTATGTTATCGATGAGAATGCGCATACACGTTTAGCTCGTGAAGTAAAAACTTCTATTAAACGTAGAGCATATAATTATAATGATGGTACAAATGCTAAAACAGGTGACTTAGATACTGGACTCATGTTTATTTGTTTCCAAAAATCTATTCAACAGTTTATCGATATTCAAAATAATTTAGGACACAATGATAAATTAAATGAATATATCACACATCGAGGTTCTGCATCATTTCTTGTATTACCAGGGATACAAAAGGGAGGTTATATCGGTGAAACACTCTTTAATTAGGATATCGATAATTACTCTCTTAATCATTATTACACGTCTGTTTTCATTGACTTCAGTTAGTGTTGCAAATGATAGTCAATTAAATGATGCGTATGTAGCTATCTCTGATGCGAAATCGACGTTAGAGCACAAACAATTAAATTATAACGAAAAACAAAACGTGTTGAATGAAGTAAAACATAAAATAATGTCTTTAAATATTAAAGAAAATAAAAAAGGAAAAGATGTTAAATCGAAACTTCATATGATTGATCAAGCAACGACTACAAATAAACAAATCGAATCGTTATCGGAGTTAACAAAATCTCTCATCGTTTACGAAAGTTCTGTATCGACTGATGATATTGATAAAGATATTAGAAATTTAAAAAAACAAATTAACGCAAAAGATAATATCATGCAAGAAGCTGTAAAAAATAAAGATAGATCAAAATTACAATCTATTAATAATATGTTAAATCAAATTTGGAAAAAACATGAAACGGCCATCAGAAATTATGATGAAAATAAATATGGACAAATAGAAGTATACTTGATGCAGTTACGTGTAGCTATTCAAAAAGAACCATTAGACATAAAAAAAGTAGATAATGCTTGGAAGACATTTAAAACAAGTATTGATACTGTTGATAAAAAGCAATCCAATACTGAAAAAAATCAATATAAAGTTACCCAACTTAATATTGAATTAGAGAAAGCAATCAAAGGTATCGAGAGTCATCAGTTAAAACAATCAGATGAGGCACTGACTAAATTTATACAAATATGGCCTTATGTTGAAGGCAAAATTCAAACTAAAAACAGTAGTTTATATACAAAAATTGAAGATAAAATTCCATATTATCAAAGTATTTTAGATAATAGTAATAAAGATCGTATTAAAGAAAGTTTAATAAAAATAAATTCTGAAATTAAAGATACTGTAAGTGAAGACGCATATTCATCTATAGATGTAATGATTATATTTTTACGTGAAGGATTAGAAGTATTATTAATCATATTGACATTAACAACTATGACAAGAAATGTTAGAGACACTAAAGGGACAACAAGTGTCATTGGTGGCGCTATATTAGGTTTGATTTTAAGTCTCGCATTAGCACTTATCTTTATTCAAGTACTAGGAAATAATGGATTATTACGTGAAGGTATGGAAGCAGCACTAGGAATAATAGCAGTTGTTTTAATGTATATTGTGGGTATATGGATGCATAGACGTTCAAGTGCTAAGCGATGGAATGATATGATTCAACAAATGTATCACCATGCAATAAGTAATCGAAACTTAGCATTATTAGGTACAATTGGATTAATATCCGTTTTGAGAGAAGGCGTTGAAGTCATTATCTTTTATATGGGAATGATGGGAAGTATAAAAACTTTAGATTTTGTTATAGGAATTATACTAGCCATTGTTATATTAAGCATATTTACATTGTTATTCAAAACAGTTATACGATTGATACCTATATATTTTATTTTTAGAGTACTTTCTATTTTAATATTTATTATGGCATTTAAAATGTTAGGAATTAGTATTCAAAAATTACAATTACTTGGAATGATAACACAACATAGTATTGAGCATATTCCAACACTTAATATCATTGGTTTTTATCCAAGTATTGAAACGATGAGTGCACAATTAATTTATATACTATTAATTGCTTATTTCACTGTAAAACATACTAAAACAAAGCATCATATCTAAATTGAAAATAAAGTCTCAAACGAGTAGATTAATTTACTCGTTTGAGACTTTTGCATTTGATTCGAATTCATTAATGTCGAGTAGTTATTTTAGTTAAAAGAATGCTTATTTCAAATAAAATAATGAGTGGTAAAGTCAAAAATAGATTCAAAGTGATATCTGGTGGTGCAAGAATACTAGCAATAATGAAACAAGTAAAATAAATATATTTGCGATATTGGTGTAATTGTTTAATATCTATTACATCCATTTTAACTAGTCCCATACAAAACATAGGTAATTGAAAGACGACACCAAATATAAATAACCACCTTATTAATTCATGTAAATAAGCATTAAAACCAATCACTGGTTGAATATACATTGTTTTCGATAATGTTAATGAAAATTTTATAATTAATGGAAATCCGATAGTATAGGCGAAACCGACACCAATGATAAATAACGCAGTACATAATAAACTATATTTATAAATAAAAAAACGTTCACGTCGATGAAGCCCTGGTGATATAAATGCCCATAATTGATAGAAAATAATAGGAAGAACTAAGCACAAAGTTACAAAACTAATGATTAGTATATAGACTTGAATCATTTCAGTGAATGAAAAAGTATGTAAAACAACTTGAGTGCGTTTAATATGGTAAACAAAAGTTGTGATCCACCATTTAGATGATATGTATACTAACGGCAAAGTAATTAAAAATGAAATAAGTATATTAATTAAACGTCGCCTTAATTCTTCAAAGTGTTCGAGTAAGGTCGAACTAGTTTGATTTGTCTCGCTGTTGTTTAGAATGTTTACTGGGTGTTTCCTCCACCTCATCTGAATCAATGTGTTCAGCTGCAGACTTAAATTCTCTTAAAGTACTGCCAATCGCTTTACCAAATTGTGGTAATTTTTTAGGACCAAAAATAATTAATGCAACAATACTAATAATGACTAAACTGGTAGGTCCAGCAATGCCTAATATAAATAACTCATGAAACATCTTAAACACCTCACTTTAATATAATCTATCTTTACTTTATACTTATTGATAATTATTATCAATACATATTTTAATTTATAAAAAAATAATTTAATATAGTGTTTGAAATGTGTTTGATAAGGAATAAGATATTATCTGGTTTTGAGGAAAATAAGTACAATAAAAAGAGGGAAAATATGAAAGAAGAAATTGAAGAAATTAAAAAAGATAATGTAAGTGAGTTAAGAAAAATTGCAGAAAAAACGTTTTATGATACTTTTAAAGGTAGTTATACTGATGAAAACTTTAAAAAATTTTTTAAAGAAAACTATAATGAAACGAAGTTATTATCAGAAATCGAACATCACCAATCATTTCACTATTTCTATAAGGTCGATGATGAGATTGCTGGTTATTTAAAATTAAATATTAATGAAACACAAACTGAACCAAAAGGTGATCAATATTTAGAAATTCAACGCATTTATTTTGATAAGGATTACCAAGGTGGAGGAAGAGGAAGTCAATTTATTCAATTAGCTATTGATAAAGCAAGGGAGTATAATAAATCAAAAATATGGTTAGGTGTTTGGGAAAATAATCCTTCTGCCATTAGCTTTTATAAAAAGCAAGGCTTTGAAATTACAGGACAACATGATTTTATTAATGGTAATGTAATAGACACGGATTTAATTATGGAAAAAGAAATTTAAAATAACACAATAAAGCACTAAGCGTACAGAAAAGTTCTGTACGCTTAGTGCTTTATTATTTATCTAAAATATCTCTCATAAGTTGAGTTAATTTTTTTAGAGATTGATTATTACGATTTATAAGTGCATGTTGATGAATGGTAGGAATCCTATCATGAATTAAATGATTTAGTAACAATTCTTCGTCTGTGTACCAAACTTTTGCTAGACTATTCAGCACATCAATATAGACGCCACGTTCTTCTTTATATTCTTCGTGGTTAGGAGTATATAAACAAACTTTTTTATCAATAGTTAGGGCATCAAAAATGATAGAAGAATAATCAGTAAGTACAATGTCTGATACTAAGATTAAGTCTTGTGTTTCGATATCCATAGGAGCCTCAATGACACCTTCTGGAATAGCATCATCACCTTCAATATGCCCCTTATATATCACATAGTATTTTTCTAGTAACTCTGGTGTCATCGTTAAAGGCGTAAATGATTCTGTATTTTTATGCCATGTTGGCGCATATAATAAAACAGGTTTTGTATGATTGAGTTTTAATTTTTCACGTATTTTTCTTTGCTGATTTTGATTATCTTTATAGTTTAGTAAATAACTTACTCTTGGATAACCAAAAGGAAGAAATTGAACCGTTTCATTAGGAAAAGCAGTCTCAAATAAACCTTCTGAAGCTTTTGAATCTAATAAGACATATGATTGGTGTTTCCATTTATTATATTTTCTTGCTCTGTAATTATAAATAGTTTGATTTTGATAAGGTTCTTTACTATCTAAAAATAATTCTTTAATAGGTGTACCATGCCATAATTGAATGACTGTACCATTAGGTTGGTAAGCTTCAGGCATATAACTTTCAATGACTACAATTTTTGCAGTTTCAATAAGTTCTTTATTATGTTCTGCATCAATGGGAAGGAAATACGGTCCACGTCTATCGTCAGTAATGTAATAAGCTTCTGTTGTTGGATTTCGTTTTACAAAATAATTAAAAAGGTATTTAGAGTTACCTCTATAGCCATAATCGAATCCTAAAAATACGACATGATTTTTCAATTTGGATGTATCTTTAGTATAGATATAACTTAATTTTTTATGATTTTGAATAGCACGTTGATGAATTTTATTGTACATCCATTTAGGTAATTTAAATTTTGTTGTTACAAGCCAGCTATCAGCAAAACGAAGAGTTTCGTCAGCTAATGGATGCTTATATTTAGGAAATGGAATCGAATGGCCGTGGATATAAGCTAATTTATTTAAATCAAAGTGATTGGCAATTTTAATTTCTCGTGTATCTAATGAATTCCAAAATGAACTAGATGTCTGTAATTCTTCAATAAAATCAAAAACAACATGTCCATCTATATCGATCTCATTTTTTAAAATAGTGATGACTGCTAGATCCATAATAGATTGAATTTGATATTTTGAAAGGTAAATCAGCGCAGTATCAATATTATAAATGATATTTGGATAATGATTAATATTATTCATCCAAGCGAGAAAACTTAATTTATCATTCCCAAAATAACGACAATCATTAAGGTAAACACCATGGATTGTGTAATCAACCGCAATAGAATGTTCACCTAATGGGACAGCATTAAGCATGTCTTGATTAATTTTTATTTCGTTAGAATAGGGGATAAAATGTGAATACCCTGCAGATTTAGCTTTATTAAGTTGTATATCTAGATGTGCCATATTAGATATATTTATTTGTTTAATCATTATGCATTATCCTTTAACTCCTAAATTTCATATTTTTATTTTACCATGCACTTTTAAAAAATTCATATTTACATGAATGATCATATAAAATCATATATTAATGAAAATTCAAATAGATTTTACTACTATTGTTGACATAAATTATTTTTACAGTATTGTCAATTGTGATAAGAAATGTTATATTATTTTTGTGAAAATATTCACAAAAATAAAAAGTGTAATATTCTAATTTTAACTTGAATACAATATGTTAATTTTTGTGAATACCTGTTAAAATTATAAAAGTGAATTTTTAGTTGTTTAGCTAGATAATTCATCAATATAATAAAATATTAAGGAAAGAAGCGTTTAAACTATGTTAGTACATTCTTTTAACCCTTTTGGTAACTTAGTGTTATCTAGTTTGATTGCAGCGATTCCAATCATTTTATTCTTGTTATGTTTAACAGTGTTTAAAATGAAAGGTATTTATGCAGCAATTACTACTTTAGTAGTGACTTTACTTATCGCTATCCCATTCTTTAAATTACCAGGTGGTATTGCGACAGGCGGTGTAATCGAGGGATTCTATCAAGGTATTATTCCCATTGGTTATATTGTTATTATGGCCGTTTTATTATATAAAACGACTCAAGAATCAGGTCAATTTAGTACGATTCAAGATAGTATCATGAGTATCTCTCAAGACCAACGTATTCAATTACTATTAATTGGTTTTGCGTTTAATGGTTTCTTAGAAGGTGCTGCTGGTTTTGGTGTGCCAATTGCAATCTGTGCATTATTACTTGCTCAATTAGGTTTCAAACCTTTACAAGCAGCAATGTTATGTTTAATTGCTAATGCGGCTTCAGGTGCATTTGGTGCAATCGGTATTCCAGTAGGTATTGTGAATACACTTCATTTACCAGGTCACGTACAAGCTATGGCTGTTTCTCAAACATCTACTTTAACTTTGGCAATTATTAACTTTATTATTCCATTCTTATTAATCTTTATTATCGATGGATTTAAAGGTATTAAAGAAACATTACCTCAAATTTTGGTAGCATCAATTACGTTTACTGTATTACAAGGTTTAATTACAGTATTTGTTGGACCAGAATTAGCTGATATTATTCCACCATTAGTAACAATGGGAGTTTTAGCAGTATTTTCTAAAAAAGTTCAACCGAAAAATATCTTTAGAATTCAAAAAGATGTTAAACCAGAAGCAGTTAAACCGCATAGTGGTAAAGAAATTCTATATGCATGGAGTCCATTCATTATCTTAACGATTATTGTTATGATTTGGAGTGCAACTTTCTTCAAAAACTTATTTGCACCAAATGGTCCTTTATCAGCATTAGTATTTAATTTCAATTTACCAGGCACATACAGTGATGTTACACACAAACCAATTATGTTAACTTTTAACTTTATTGGTCAAACTGGTACTGCCATTTTACTAACAATTATTATTACAGTATTAATGTCTAAAAAAGTTAGCTTTGGTGATGCAGGTCGTTTATTTGTTGAAGCATTTAAAGAATTATGGTTACCAATTGTAACAATTTGCTTCATCTTAGCAATTTCTAAAATCACAACTTATGGTGGTTTAAGTGCAGCTATGGGTCAAGGTATTGCAAAAGCAGGTGGCGTCTTCCCAATCTTATCTCCAGTATTAGGTTGGATTGGTGTGTTTATGACAGGTTCAGTAGTAAACAACAACTCACTATTTGCACCAATCCAAGCTTCTGTAGCACAACAAATTGGTACAAGTGCACCATTACTTGTTGCAGCTAATACTGTTGGTGGGGTTGCAGCTAAATTGATTTCACCACAATCTATTGCGATTGCAACAGCAGCTGTAAAACAAGTGGGTAAAGAATCAGAATTACTTAAAATGACTCTGAAATACAGTATAGGATTACTTATCTTTATCTGTATTTGGACATTTATCTTATCTATATTTATGTAGATATCATTAAAAGGATTGCAATTCGGAGAATTCCGATTGCAATCCTTTTTTATTTGAAAATAGAATAAAAATAATCGTAAATTTTATCTGGAGAATAATGTTCAAGAGTTCGATGACTTGATTTAATCATGTTTTCTGAATGCTCTTTCTTTTGAATAGCAAGATCAATATATTTTGCTAATGATTGTGCATTCGCATAGTCTGCTAAATAACCATTTTTATTATGTTGAATCAGTTGTGAAGGTCCAAGTGTATCTTTAAAACTAATAACAATATTGTCTTGAGCCATTGCTTCTAATATGACCATTCCAAACCCTTCATTTCGTGAAGGGACGACAGTCATTCGACTTTGCGCTAATTTTTCATTAAGGTGTTGAGTGGCTGGATGTATGGTTATTAAGTCATTAAGCTGGTAATGATTAATAGTTTCTTGTAAATTTTGATGTTCTTGACCTTCACCATAAATCTCTATTTTATAATTTTTCTGTATAAGCGTATCTTTAATGAGTTGGACACTTTCGATTAAAATATCATAACCTTTTTCATATTCTAGACGTCCGGCACTTAAAATAATATTTTTTTTAGGTAGATTTAATTTTTTAGTTCGAATAATATTAGGAACGACATATACAGGTGTTTCAATGAATGATTCATAATGGTTTTTATCAGTAAGAGTTAAAGTGGTTAGTGCGTCTAGATGTTGATAAGCATCTAATATTTCTTGTCGATACGCTTTGGGATAGGCATTTAAATTCATATGTTCCATACCTATTGTCATTGCATGTCCATGATAATATTTAGAAATAAATATATTAAAACTTGCTCTTGTACCTATGAGTACATCGGTATCTATATCATTAATTGCACGTATCAGTTTATGTTCAATATACTTGGAGAATTGATTTAAACCAGGCTCATGTTTTGAAAGGTAGATAGGCTTTAATAAAGGAGTGTATTTATTAAGTCGATTCATAAAGATAGAAATCACATTTTGTGGTTTTAGTCTATAATCAACTAAGTGTTTTATTTTAATAGAAGAATTGAGTTTGAAGTAAGGCATATCTTTAGCTCTAAAAATAGAAATAATTTCAACGTTATGACCTTTGTCCGCTAAGGTATTTGCTAATTCAGTCATTGCTTTAACTGTGCCACCTAAGGCGTATATATTATGCATTAAAAAAGTAAATGATTTCATGATTGTACCTCGTTATTAATAATATTATAAAAATTATAGCATGTAATAAACCAACTGTATAAATATTGTAAGCTTTATAATAAAATTAAAATATTTTTGAAAATAGAAACGAAATAATGTAATAATTCGTGTAAATACTTTTTTCAAAGAGAAATTATGTATATAATTACTATAGTAATTAAAATGTTATTTACGCTTTTAACGTCAAATTAATATTTATTTTTTATCAATTAAAGAAAGCGTTTTAAATTAAAAATGGTCGTGTTTATTTCGACTGAAGATGTGATTATAAAAGGGGGACTGGGTTGTTATGAGTATAGAACATAGCAAAACAGATGTCATCTTAATCGGTGGCGGAATCATGAGCGCAACATTAGGAACATTACTAAAAGACTTATCTCCAGACAAAGAAATTAAAATATTTGAAAAATTAGAACAATCTGGTGAAGAAAGTTCAAATGTTTGGAATAATGCTGGCACAGGTCATTCAGCTCTATGTGAATTGAATTATACAAAAGAAAATAAAGATGGCAGTATTGATGTAACAAAAGCAATTAAAATTAATGAACAGTTCCAAGTATCTAAACAATTTTGGGCTTATCTAGTCAGAACTGGTCAACTAGAACATCCAGGTAATTTTATTCAATCTGTGCCACATATGAGCTTTGTTAAAGGTATTTTAAACGTAGACTTTTTGAAAAAACGTGTAAAAGCTTTAAAAGAAAATATTTTATTTCAAAAAATGGAAATCACAGAAGATCGGGATCAAATTGATGAATGGGTGCCGTTAATGGTAGAAGGTAGAACATCACCCGTTCCTATTGCATTATCTCGTGATGAAACTGGTACAGATGTAAACTTTGGAGCACTCACTAAAAAATTAATTTCTAATTTAAAAGAACGTAATGTAGACGTTACGTATCATCAAGAAGTTCAAAATATTGAACGATTGAACAATGGTTATTGGAAAGTGACTGTCAAAGATTTGAACTCTAATACAATTCATACGTTTGAATCTGAGTTTGTGTTCATCGGTGCTGGAGGAGCAAGTCTTCCACTTCTACAAAAAACTGGAATTAAGCAGTCTAAACATGTAGGTGGTTTCCCAGTAAGTGGTCTTTTCTTACGTTGTAAAAACGAAGACGTTATTGAACGTCACTATGCAAAAGTATATGGTAAAGCAGATGTTGGAGCACCGCCGATGTCTGTACCACATTTAGATACACGATTTGTAAATGGAGAACGCTCTCTATTATTTGGACCGTTTGCAGGTTTCTCACCTAAATTTTTGAAAACAGGATCAAATTTAGATTTAATTCGCTCTGTTAAACCGAATAATATTGTGACGATGTTAACAGCAGGAGTTAAAGAGTTCAATTTAACTAAATACTTAGTTTCTCAATTAATGCTTAGTCATAAAGATCGAATGAATGATTTAAGAATCTTTTTACCGAATGCTAGAGACGAAGATTGGGAAGTTGTTATTGCTGGACAACGTGTTCAAGTGATTAAAGATACAGAAGATAGTAAAGGGAACTTACAATTTGGTACAGAGGTCATTACTTCTGATGATGGATCACTTGCAGCATTATTAGGTGCTTCTCCAGGAGCTTCAACAGCTGTCGACATCATGTTAGATGTATTAAAACGCTGTTACAAAAATGAATTTGATGCTTGGATTCCAAAAATTAAAGAGATGATTCCATCGTATGGACTTAAACTTAATGAGCATGAAGAAGTTTATAACGCAGTAAATAAAGAAGTAAGAAAATATTTAAATGTGAAATAATCAAAAAAACAGGTAGTGTCCTTTTTAACACTGCCTGTTTTTGTCTAATAAGTTAAAATAGGGTATGTGGAAATAGAATTTTAAATGTCGTGCCACTTTCAGAATTACTAGATACACATATTTTACCGTGATGTAAATCAATGATGGACTTAGTAATTGCTAGTCCTAAACCATTACTATTATCACTAGCATTGAGTTTATAAAAACGATCAAATAGATGTGGTATCGCTTGTTTAGAAATAGTTTGTCCTTCATTTGTTACCGCAAAAATAATATGATTATTTTCTTGATTCAAAGTAATATCGATAATGCCATTTATATCTGAATATTTAATAGCATTTTGAATTAGATTCGAAAATGCTTGATGTAAAAGGCGACGATTTCCCTGGAAATATATGTTATGCATATCAGATAATAACATCAATGATTTATCATCAATCGTGTATTGTTCATGTCGAATGATATCAGTAATAAGTGAAGATAATTCTAATTTATCGTCAACAGATAAGTGATTCGCATTATCTAATTCAGATAGTAATAGTAGTTCTTTTATTAAGTTACTAAGACGTGTAATTTCTAAATGAATATCATTGATTAAACTATGACGTTCATCTTCTGAATGCGCAGATTGTAATTCAGTTAATAGTCTTTCAATATGTGTAAGAGGTGTTTTAATTTCATGTGAAACATTTTGAACAAAATGCTGACGCATGTCATCTAATTGTTTTAATGACTGACGCATGGTATCAAAGCGAAACTGTAAAGTTCCAATTTCATCATGACGTGTACGAGAAATGGGTGTTTCAAAATTCCCATTCATTAATTGTTCTGTCGCCATTTTTAACTTTTTAATAGGTTTAATGATCGAGTATGTTGAAGCAATAACAAGCGAAATAGATATCAGCAATAAGAAAATAAGTAATACAAATAAAAATATTCTAAACTCGCCGAATGTTTTACCTATATCTGGCCGCATAAATACTGCTATAGGTTCATGGTCTTCATAAAATCTTATGCCCACCGTGTTATCTGTTTCGTTATCAAAGAAACCTGTCACAAATAATTCAAAAGGTTTGTTTTTTATACCGTGATAATCATGACCACGCATAACTTGGTTAATAGATGATGAGGACAGTGTATCTTTTCTAAAAGGTTCACCATAAAATGTTTTTTGTCCTTGTTTATCGACGGTAACGATTTGATAATTCATTTGTCCTAAATGTTGAAAATAAGACTTTACGTATTTTGAAGGAAGTTGATGTTCGTATGTACGAGCTTCTTTTAACGTACGCATAATTTTAGTGTCATTATTTTCTTTGAGATTGAAATGATAATATATATTTGCAATGAAAAAACTAACTAATGCACTAAAAATAATCACAGTAATAGTATAAATCGCAATGCGACTATATAATGTTTTAAACATCTTTATTCACCTTGTATCCCTGGCCCCTTACTGTTTGAATTTCAATAGTTGCTTCTAATTTTTTTAAGCGTGCTCTTAAACGCTTAATATGAACATCTACTGTTCTTTCATCGCCTGCATAATCGAAACCCCAAATTTTTTCAATAATAGACTCTCTTGTGAAAATTTGTCTTGGATGAGTACACAATAAAAATAGAAGTTGGAATTCTTTAGTAGGAAGATTCATTTTTTTAGATTCTACACTTACCTCCATAAATTCATCATTTAAACTAACATTTCCTATTTCAATCTTATTTTGTATATTAATTTGATAACGACGCAAAACGGCACGAATTCTAAATAATAATTCTTTAATTTCAAATGGTTTAGTTACATAGTCATCTGTGCCACTGACAAATGCGCGTTCTTTATCACTTAATGCATCTCGTGCTGTAAGCATAATAACTGGTAATTGATAGCGATCTTTTAATAATTGACATAATTCAAATCCATCCATACCTGTCATCATAATATCTACAACTGCGATATCCACAAGATGATGATTAAGATATTTTAAAGCTTGTTCTCCACTCGAATGTGTCACTGTTTTTATATGATCCGCTTCTAAATGTTTAGAAACATAATGCAAGAGTTTTGGATCATCATCTACAATTAAACATTTTATCATTTACTTTTCGCTCCTTTTCTTGTTATTATACGAATCTTTAAAATCTAAGACAATTTTCTTTGTTGTTCATATTCAGTTCATATTTACTCTCTATACTGTTTAATAAAGATAAATAGGGAGGAAAAAAGAAATGAATTTAGCTTGGAAAGAAATAAAATTTTATAAATTTCGATATATATTAATTATGCTAATCATCTTTTTACTAGGGAGTATGGTATTGTTTATTAATGGTTTAGCTCAAGGTTTAGCGAGAGAAAATGTGTCATTTTTAAACAATCAAAATGCACAAACATATATTATTGAAAAAATGAAAGAACCTAAAATTGAAAAATCACAACTTGATTCAAATCAACAAAATAAGATAGAAGATATTATAAATCAACAAGCAACACATCTTGGACCTCAAACATTAAAATTAAAACAACAAGATCAAGATATTCTTACTTTCTCTACCTCTAAAGAAGGTCGTCCCTCTTTAAAAGAAGGTCGATATCCTAATCACTCACATGAAGTTGCAATAAATGATAAATTAACAGGACAAGATGTAAAAAAAGGGGATACGATTAAGTTTAAAGGTCATAAAGAAGATTATAAAGTAAGTGGTATTATTGAAGATACAATGTATTCTCATAGCTCAATGGTTATGATGAATCATTCAGATTTTAAAGCACTTAATAAAAATTATTCTACATTCTATCCAGTTAAAGAATTAAGTAAAAAAGATAAAAATAGAATAAATGATATTTCTAATGTAACAACTGTTAATGAAAAAACATTGACTGATAACATTGCAAGTTACCAAGCAGAACAAATGCCATTGAATTTAATGATAATTAGTTTGTTCGTGATTACAGCAATTGTATTAAGTGCATTCTTTTATGTTATGACCATCCAAAAAATCTCACAAATAGGTATATTAAAAGCAGTAGGAATTAAAACGAGACATTTATTAAGCTCATTAATTATAGAGATTATTTTAACTACTATGGTGGGTGTTATTTTAGCCACAATACTTATTTTAATATTAAGTTTAATTATGCCAGTGACTATGCCATTTTATTTAGGTTACGGTACAATTTTATTAATGATTGTTATTTTTCTTATTGTAGGATGTATCGGTGCCTTACTATCATTTATCAAAGTATTAAAAGTGGATCCAATTGATGCTATTGGAGGTATGGAATAATGACATTAAAACTCGAACATATTAGTAAAACATTTGGAGAAGGTTTAGCGAAGACAAACGTATTAAAGGATATTAATTTAGAAGTTCAACCAGGAGAGTTTATTATTTTAAATGGTGCATCAGGTTCAGGTAAATCGACACTATTAAATATATTAGGTGGGTTGTTGACACCTACTGATGGTAAGATATTATATGAAGGTCATGATTTGTATTCAAATTATAAAAATAGTACAGAATTAAGACTTAATGATATTGGTTTTATTTTTCAAGCATCACACCTTGTTCCTTATCTAACTGTTGAAGAGCAACTCACTGTTATTGCTAAGGAAGCGGGAGTAAATAAAAAAGAAGCTGCTTCAAATGCTAAATATTTATTAACAGAAATTGGTCTCAAAGATCGTTTGAATGCATTTCCACATATGTTATCAGGAGGAGAAAAGCAGCGTGTAGCAATTATGCGTGCCTTTACAAATAATCCTAAAATCATTCTTGCTGATGAACCAACAGCAAGCTTAGATGCAAGTCGTGCTACGAAAGTAGTAGAGATGATTAGGGAACGTATAAAATCTGAACAGATGGTAGGTATTATGATTACACATGACGAGCGATTATTTGACTATGCTGATCGCGTCGTAAAATTAGAAGACGGCAAAATACTTAATTAAAAAGTGAGTAGTATGAATATGATGGAAAAGTCTGGGTCATATAAGAAAATGATCCAGACTTTTTGTATATTAAAGTAATATCCAAATTGATACTATAAATAGTCCAACTAAATACAAAGTCAAAAGTAATTTATATTGATACATAAGTGCAAGGAAATCGCGTAAAAGCGCTTTATCTAGAAAATGATAAGGCGTTGAACTTCCTAATCCTATTATGTTTATATTTAACTTTTGTGCAAGACGTAAGGCTCTTAAAATATGAAACTGACTCGTCACACATAAAATATTAGGGACATTTTCAAACGATGTATTAATGAAAGATTTAGAATATAAAAAGTTCTCATATGTACTGCTTGATTGTGATTCCATCAATATTGAAGAAGATGACACGCCACATTTCATGAGATAATTCTTCATTGCTAAAGCCTCTGAAATTGGTTCGTCAGGACCTTGACCACCACTTACCAATATGTTGCAATTATGCGACTGTACTTTATAGATTTTTAAAGCTCTATCCAGTCTAGAGGCTAGCATAGGAGTGACTGTTTCAGTGAATATACCTGCGCCAAGTATAAGAATCACATCATATTGTTTATGGGTTTTAGCACGTCCAAATGCAGAAGAAAAAATTAAATATATAATGAAAGTGTAACAAGCACTAAATAAAATTAAAGCAATCCATAAAAACATGCCATTTAAAATAGATAATGGTATTGTACTAAGATATATAAATATACCAATAAATAAGACACCATTTATTAATCTACGAAACATTTTGTTTAAGAAACGGGTTCCTTTTTTTATTTTAAATAGATGAGAATGTTTGACAAGCAAACCGATGGTAGAAATGATAATTAATATAAACAATCCAGTTGGTAGAGTCATGGTCATGATATTAATGAGATTAATGGTGAAACATAATATCACGCTTGTAATAAAAAAAGAAAGAGAGATAAAATGTCTTATATTAAACAAAACACTTAGGATAATAATTAAAACAATAAATAATAAAATGATTGCTAGCATATTTAATAACCTCATATCTATTTATATATTTAAATGTAATGAAAGGGTCACAATTTAGCAACTATTATATTTTTCTATTTGTTTTCAACGTGGAAAATTATTGATATTATTTAACAGAGTATAAAAATTAACTACATAATATATGAAATTATTTAAGTAAGGAGATTTGTAATGAATAGAATCTCAAAAAATCATATTGAATTTATGAAACATTTCATAGACGATACAAATACATTAACGTCTAAACTTTTAAAAGATCAACAAGTAAAATATGGTGTTTCTACTGAGCAATCGAATGTACTACGATTACTTAGTCATCATCAAGCTTTATCTATAACAGAAATTACTGAAAAACAAGGGGTTAATAAAGCGGCAGTAAGTCGTCGTATAAAAAAATTAATAGAAAGTGACTTTGTTGCATTACAGAAGCCTAACGATAAAATAGATCAACGTTTAAAGTATATTGTCTTAACAGAGAAAGGGCGCCAATATACGGAAGAAAATAACGAAATTATAAGTCAAATTGTGAATGATATGGTTAAAGACTTATCTAGTAGTGATATAGAAAAAGCTCTGAGTGTGCTTTATATTATAGATGAACGTGTGAAGCAGTTTAATGCTAAGGTAAAATAAACGTTAATCGGAAGTTATCTCCACAAGAAAAAAGGGTTATAATATTTGTGTGAAAAATATAAATGACATTGCATCTTATGAGAGGAAGTTGATGAGAAAATGAAACAATGTCCTTATTGTGGACAAGAATTAAATAAAAGTGATAAGCAATGTTCTAATTGTGGAAATATGATACCAAAAGAAAAAAATAAAGCAACATCGTCCTCTCAATCAGAACAATCTAATTTAAAATTTAAAAAGTTTATTCCGTGGGTCATTATAGCTTTCATTGTTGTTTTAATTGTTATTGTTTTCATACTATTAAGAAATTTCAATTCCCCCGAAGCTCAAACTAAAATTCTTGTAAACGCGATTGATAACAATGACGCTCAAAAAGTAGCGACATTAATTAGTACTAAAGATGTTCCTGTAGATGATGAAGAAGCAAGTGTTTATATTCAATATATTAAAGATGAAGTTGGAATGATGAAATTTATTCACGATGTCAAACACACAACAGATAAATTAAATAAAAGTAATCATGATTCTGCCTATATACAAACAAAAACAGATAAAAATGTATTAAAAATTAGTAAAAATGGAACGCGTTTTTTAATCTTTAATAACATGAGTTATAGACCACCTACAAAAACGGTTATTGTTAAGCCGAAAATAGATACAAAATATAAATTTAAAGCTGGTGGAAAACGTAGAGTCATTCATGCAAAGGCGAATCAAGCAACTTCTATTGGCAAATACATTCCAGGTGTTTATGCTATCGATGCTGAAAAAGACACGGAATATGGTCATTTTACAGGTCAAATGAAATTTGATTTTAGATATGCTAAAGGAAATACTGTGGATGTTAATGAGAACTTTAACGAAGCTGCACTTAAAGTTAAATTAAAGGGTAAAAGTGACTTAGATAAAAACACATTAAAAGTAACTATTAATGATAAAGAAATGAAATATGATGCATCAAAAATATATGGTCCATATCCTCAAAATAAAGACATTAGTGTTTCAGCTACAGGTATGGTTAAAGACAAAACATTTACGTCTACAAGTAAAACAATAAAAGCAAAAGATTTAGGAAACATTAATAGTGCCATACTGGACTTTGATGAAGATAAAATTTCTGATTATGTTTCAAAGAAAACTGAAGAAGAAAGTATACTTAGAGTTACGTTAGAACCATTTTTTAATCAATATGCTTATGCTCTAAATAATGCTATTAATCAACAAAATTTTGATATAATAAGTCCATTTCTAAAAAATAAGTCTGATGCATATATAGATATAAAAAATCATTTAAGTGATTCAAAGCATTTTGAGTTCTCACAGTTGTTAAGTGCAACTCAAAGTGGAGATATTATTAAAGCTAAAGTACAACAAATTAATCAACGCGGAGAAATAGAATATGTCACTTATGAAATAGAAGAAAATAAAGATAATGGAATATTACAAATTATAAACATTAAATAGATACTAAGGAGAATATTTAAATGGAACAAAGACATAACCAAGATAAGCATTCCTTGTTATTTATTATTATTCTAGGTATGTTGACTGCTATAGGACCTTTAGCGATTGATATGTTCTTACCCGGTTTACCTGAATTGAAAAATGATTTCAACACTACGACAGCTCATGCTCAATTAACACTATCGTTTTTTATGATTGGTCTTGGAATTGGTAATTTATTTGTAGGACCGATTTCCGATAGTTTGGGGCGTAAAAAACCTTTAATTATCGTTATGACCATTTTTACTCTTGCAAGTCTCGGAATCATATTTGTTCATAACATATGGCTTATGATTATCTTAAGACTTTTACAAGGTATTACTGGGGGAGGCGCGGCAGTTATTTCAAGAGCCATTGCAAGTGATTTATATAAAGGTAATGAATTAACTAAATTCCTATCTTTATTAATGCTAGTTAATGGTGTTGCTCCGGTTATTGCGCCTGCGCTTGGAGGTATCATTTTAAGTGTAGCAGTTTGGAGAGTCATATTTGTTATATTAACTATCTTCGGTATATTAATGGTAATGGGGAGTCTAACAAAAATACCAGAATCGTTAAGTTTAGAGTATAGAGATAGCAGTGGTATCAAAGTGATATTTCAGAATTTTAAAAGCTTATTAGGTACACCACGATTTGTGCTACCCATGCTCATACAAGGTGTTTCATTTATTTTATTATTTAGTTATATTTCTGCTTCACCGTTTTTAGTTCAAAAAATTTATGGTGTCTCTCCACTGCATTTTAGTTGGATGTTTGCTGGAATAGGAATAACATTAATCGTCTCTAGTCAATTAACAGGAAAATTAGTAGATTATATTCATACGCAAACACTTTTAAGGTTATTGACATGTATCCAAATTATTGGTGTATGTATTGTTTCGTTAACGCTCATCCAACATGGATCATTCATTTTTTTAGTGATTGGTTTTATAACATTAGTAGCTCCAGTTACAGGTGTAGCTACTTTAGGGTTTTCTATTGCGATGGAGGAAAGTACCACTGGTAATGGTAGTGCTTCAAGTTTATTAGGACTTGTGCAATTTTTATTTGGAGGTATTGTTACACCTTTGGTAAATGTAAAAGGAGAATATAACAGTATGCCTTATCTAACAATCATTATTAGTGCAATTGTAATCCTTGTTATTTTACACCTTATTAATTTTAAAGTGTTTAAAACAAAAAGATAAATAAAAAGGAGCAAAACAGAGTTTAATTTGATTCTGTCTTGCTCCCTTCTTTATTATCTCTGTAACTTAATTGTATTGGATAATAAAGAATTTGCTACTTCTTTAGGACTTTCTTGGCAACCGCTTCTTAGCCAATAAAGAATTACTCCAATTTGACCGCTAATGGTATAAGAAATAAAAAGTCCTCTATTTTGAATTAAGGTTTCATTTTCAACTAAAATCTTATCGTAATATTTCTTTGTAATATCTAAGTAGTCCATAACTAAACTTCTATTTGGATTTGAGATAAAAATAGCGTGAAAAAAAGATTTCTTTCTATATATATATTTAAGAATAATATGAAAGAATTTAAATACTTTTTCAGGCTCTTTTTTTATATTGTGAAAATTATTAGAAAGTGCTTTTAATAATTTTTCATACTTATTTAGATGGTAACTTTGGATTGTAGACAATAAGTCATATTTATCCTGAAAATTATCATAAAATGTTGAACGATTAATTTTACTTTGTGCACATATCATTTTAATTGAAATTTGTTCGAAGGGATAATCTTCTAGCAAATCGATCATACTTATTATAATTTTATATTTCGCTTTTAATTTCATGCATGTCACCTAAATTTAAAAAATAACCGACAATTTTTTAAGTTTTGTTGGTGTTTTTTTTATTGATATGTCTTTATAATATATAAAGTGATTTTTAAAAGCAAATAGGAGGAAAGTTCAATGAAGAAAATGGTGTTAATCAATATCATTACTATCGTTGCTTTAGTTATTATCGGAGTAGTTGGATTTTATTTCTATCATAATGCAACTAGCTATGTAACAACTGATAATGCTAAAGTTGACGGTAATCAAATTAAAATTGCGAGTCCAGCATCTGGACAAATTAAATCTTTTGACGCAAAACAAGGCGATAAATTGAAAAAAGGTGACACAGTCGCAGAAGTAACTGCTCAAGGTCAAGATGGTCAAACTCAAGATCAAAAAATTAAAATGCCACAAGATGGTACAATTGCTAAAACTGATGGAATGGAAGGCTCTATCGCTCAAGCAGGTTCACCAATTGCTTATGCATATAATTTAGATGATTTATACATTACAGCTAATATCGATGAAAATGATTTAAGCAGCATTGAAAAAGGCGATAAAGTTGATGTAACAATCGATGGTCAAGATTCTAAAATCGATGGTAAAATTAAAGAAATCGGAAAAGCAACTGCAAATAGTTTCTCATTAATGCCATCATCAAACAGTGACGGTAACTATACTAAAGTTTCACAAGTGATTCCTGTGAAAATTTCTTTAGACTCACAACCATCTAAAAATGTTGTTCCTGGAATGAACGCTGAAGTTAAAATTCATAAAGACTAAGGGGGTCATAAAATGACAGTGACCTTCATTATTGGATATATCGTTGCAGCGGTCATTTTAGTTGGTTTAATTAATTTATTCGTGTTGAAATCACGTCATAAATCTAAATTAAATCAATCAAAGGGACAACAAGTAAATGAAGAATCTAAGAGTCAAAATAATCCATCTAAATTTAAAATGAGTGACTTAGAACAAAATAACGATGCAAAGAATGCATCATCTCCTCAGATCAGTGAAGAGAAAAAGCGTTACTTTAATAATGACCAATCTCATTATAAGGAAGGTAACGATATCAATAATGATAAAAGAAAAAATCATTTTGAAGAAGAACAAGAGCAACAAGATTCATCTTCAGAACAAATTCATCCTGAGCAAAAACAAACGTCACATTCCTTACATTACTCAGACGATGAACAACGCAATACGCATTCTGAAGATACAGTAAATCATAATGATAGAGATGTTAATAATCAACATCTTTCCAAAGATTCTATTTATGAACCTATTAATCCTGATTCACAAGAAGGACGTGTGAACGAACGTATAAAAAATCAAAACCAAGATTTTGTCTTCGGTAAAGGGATTACAAGAGGCAAAATTTTAGCTGCTATGTTGTTTGGTATGTTTATCGCAATTTTAAACCAAACATTACTTAATGTAGCTTTACCTAGAATTAATACAGAATTCAATATTTCTGCTTCAACTGGACAATGGTTGATGACAGGATTCATGTTAGTAAACGGTATTTTAATACCAATAAGTGCGTTCTTATTTAATAAATATTCATATCGTAAGCTATTTTTAATAGCGCTTGTATTATTTACAATTGGCTCATTAGTTTGTGGTATTTCAACTAACTTCCCAATTATGATGGGAGGACGTGTTTTACAAGCGATTGGTGCAGGTATATTAATGCCATTAGGATCTAATGTAATTGTTACCATTTTCCCACCTGAAAAACGTGGTGTGGCAATGGGAACAATGGGTATCGCAATGATTCTTGCTCCAGCGATTGGGCCATCATTATCTGGTTACATCGTCCAAAATTATGATTGGAATATCATGTTCTATATGATGTTTATCTTAGGACTACTTGCTTTCTTATTTGGATTAGCATGGTTCAAAATTTATCAAAAAACAATCAATCCAAAAGCAGACTATCGTGGTATCGTATATAGTACAATTGGATTTGGTGCTTTATTATATGGTTTTAGTGAAGCTGGTAACAAAGGATGGGGTTCAACTGAAATCGTTATAATGTTTATCATTGGTGTTGTGTTCATCATCTTATTTGCTATTCGTGAATTAACAATGAAAGCACCAATGCTTAATTTAGAAGTGCTAAAATCACCAACATACACACTTACTACTATTATAAACATGGTAGTAATGATGAGTTTATTCGGAGGTATGATTTTATTACCATTATATCTTCAAAATTTACGTGGTTTCTCAGCATTAGATTCTGGTTTACTATTATTACCAGGTTCATTATTAATGGGGGTATTAGGACCTGTTGCTGGTAAATTACTTGATACAATTGGTCTTAAACCACTTGCTTTATTCGGTATTGCAGTGATGACTTACGGAACGTATGAATTAACAAAACTGAATATGGATACTTCTTATCTTCATATTATGAGTATTTATGTAATACGTTCAATAGGTATGGCATTTGTTATGATGCCGTTAATGACTGCAGCTATCAATGCTTTACCACCTCGTTTAATTTCTCATGGTAATGCGTTCTTAAATACGATGAGACAATTAGCTGGTTCAATTGGTACTGCGATTCTCGTTACTGTAATGACAACTCAATCTACAAATCATCTGAATGCATTTGCAACTGAATTAGATAAAACTAATCCAGTCATTCAAGATCATGTACGTGAAATGGCCGCACAATATGGGGGTCAACAAGGCGCATTACAAGTTATCTTGACTTATGTAAATAAATTAGCCTCAATCGAAGGGATCAATGATGCGTTTTGGATTGCTACAGCATTAAGTGTCTTAGCATTCGTTTTAAGTTTATTCTTAAAAGGTAAAAAAGGTGCTGAAGCTGAACATGACAGATTGATGAGTAAAGAAAGTAATAAATTTTAATAAATAAAAAAGGTATTGGACATATAAAACGTTCAATACCTTTTTTTATTTTATTAAATATAAAATGAGATGACATGTCTATTTGATTCTAGGATGACGATTTCTAAAGAAAAAGCTTATAAATAATAACGCTAAACTACTTGAAAGTAAGATCAGTGCATTGTGAATAGCATCTGCTTCAGTAATAATTTGATTTGGTGGTAAATCTAAGAAAAAGGAATGCAAGTTCTGAGAGATTTGCTTTCCTAACATTTGAATTGTATAACTAAAGGAAAAAGCAATCATTAACGCAACAGCGATAATGATGAAATTAATCACTTTTAAAATCGTTCTATTAAATACAATGGTTAAAATTGAAATAATCATGCTGCCAATACATAAAACGAAAAATATATTAAAAGCTAGAATAAATTTATCGATTACACCTTGTAAGTTAGCGACTTCACTAATATTAATATTGAGTGGTCCAATCTGAGTAGTTGTATTTTGAAAATTTTTAATCTCAGAGAAATCAATCGCTTGATTTGCAAGAACAAAATTTAGAATAGGCTGTTTATACATGCTATAACAAGTAATCCCTACAAGTATAAGAATAATGATATGTATAATTAAACTTATCCACGAATTTTTCTTTTTACCATAATAAGCTTGTTGGTTAACACGATCATATGGGGGGCGGTTTGTTTGATATTTATTAGGATTTTGCATTATTATTACTCCTTTGCCGTCATTCATTTGTTTTCTATAGTTGACTCATTTATACTGAATTTAATATGCAATAGGCACTTATATGAACTAGATTGCTCATTTTTAATCATATAAATAGTATTATATCGTTTTTTAAGCTTTCTGTAATAAAGTTTGATTAATTTTATAAATTTATAAGGTAGGTAAAAATTTTATGAAAACACGTATGGTAAATAGAATTGTTAATAAATATTTACTACATAATCGCTCAATTCAGTTTAAGAGTAAAGACGAATTTGAATCGTTTATGGAGCGTAGAAAAGATATTAATAGAGCGAAACATAAGCAACCTCCAACTTTAAATGTGAAAGCAAATCTTGATAAATTATCTTTAGGAGATATGCAAGTGTTTAGATTTAATTTTCGTCACGAAACTAAAAAGAAAATTTTGTATATTCATGGTGGGTATAACACGTTACAACCTTCTCCATTCCATTGGAGATTAATGGATAAACTTGCACTCAACACTTTATATGAGGTCGTTTTACCGATATATCCTAAAGCACCAGAGTTTCATCTTAAAGATACATTTAAAGCAATTAATAATGTATATGAATCGTTATTAAGTGAAGTTAATAATGAAAACATTGTTATTATGGGTGATGGAACTGGTGGAGCACTTGCACTTAGTTATGTACAACAATTAGTAGAAAATGACAAACCTTTACCATACAAAATATGTTTAATTTCTCCGATGCTTGATGCAACAATGACAAATCCTCAAATTACTGAATATTTGGTTGAAAAAGATCGCTTTGTTAATATTCAAGGGCTTCAAAACATAATGAATGTGTGGAGTGATAAAGAACCATTATCAAATTCTTTAATTTCGCCGATATATGGAATAAAACAAGGATTGCCACCAATTATAATGTTTGGTGGTGGTAAGGAAATTTATTATCCAGATATGCAACGTTTGGCATATGAATTGGAAACGCATCATCAATCTATACAATTTTTTGAGTATCCAAAAATGTTTCATGACTTTGCGTTATTCCCAATTCATGAATCTCATAAGGTGATTAAACAAATTAATAAGGCAATTCATGAATAATGATAAGGACTAAAGTAGAATCGAGTTAGATTTTACTTTAGTCCTATATTTTTATATTGAATATTTATTGACTTGCGATAATAATTCACTAATTATATCATGTTGGCCTTTACAATGATAATAAGTATCGAGAGATTGTGCCAATCTTAAGTTTTCTTTGGGTTCATAAGTTGTAGTATGTAACTCTATTACATTTAAAAGTTGTTTTTCAACGTCTTGCGAATATCTTTTTAGATTAGCTATTAAATCATTTTCATCCGTAGTCGTTTTAATTTCTCTATCTAATGCTTCTATCGCTTGTTTTTGTCCTTGGTAAAAACTAATATTAAATGTTCGTTGAATGAGCTCTCGACTAGGTCCATTCATAAATAGTGAACGGTTTTCATTTAATTCAATTAAATGTATTTTAAGTGTATCACTAAGGTCAAATAGTGTGTTTTCTAAGATTTCAGAAATAGTGTCTGTCATTATGCCTCTCCTTTCTTTGGAATGCCAATTTGATGTCCTAATGATTTAGGCCAGCGCTTATCATATTGAGAATCATAGTATATTTGGATATTAGATTTATAGTGTGCGGGGAAAGAAGCAGGTCGGCGTGTTGAACGATTAATACCCATCATCATTATTTCGCTTGTTGCAGCTAAAGTTTCATCATTTTTAAATAATTCTAAAAAGAAGTGAACACGTTTTTCATCATAATTATAAATACGAACACGAACTGAAAATGATTCTTCGAAGTGTAATTCCTTTAAATAGGTTGTATGTTCTTCGACTGTAAATGTTGTATAATTAAGCGCTTCTCTTTCTTTCAATGATAAACCATTATAATGATTAAATTCACTAATAACTTCACTGAAAACTGAATTATATTCTGCATCGTGCATATGTTGGTTAAAATCAACTTGAGAAGATACTACACTTTTATGAATAATAAATGGATAGTTCATAATATTTTATCCCTTCTTTAAAATTTTATAAAAATACTTTACTAACATAAAATAACACATACACAATATTTAATTCATGGTAGAATGATAACCGTATGGTTAAATAGGAGGAAACAGAAAGATGACCATGATAATTCGATATCAAACTAAGGACGAACCACTAACTCAAGTTGAACAAATCAGTGATGTACCTAATAATGCTACTATTGTGTGGTTGGATTTTGAAGATGCAACATCCAAAGAAAATGATTTTTTGATTGAAAACTATAATTTTAACTATTTAGAATTAGAAGATGCCATTAAAGGGGTACCACGAGTTAAATATAAATCTTATGATGATTACCAATACATGGTATTTCATAGTATGCATAAAGATAATTTTACTCCTATAGCATTGAACGTATTTCTAGACGGAAAAACATTAATTACTTATCATCAACATCATTTTGAATCATTAATGGAAGTTGTCAAGATGAATGCGCGTAAACATGATCCAGATTTAGATTGTGCTGATATCGTTATACATATCCTTGATATGATGGTAGATAAATATTTTGATTTTGTTTATACCATTGAAGATGAGGTATACAACTTTGAAGATGCACATGTAGATGATACACATAGTAAAAAAGTAATGGATAATGTCTTTCAATTACGTTCTAACCTTATAAAAATAAAACGTGTATTATTCCCAATGCAGGAACTTGTGAATACAATTAAGACTGAAGGTAACTTAATTGTAGATTATAAACATTCAATGTATATTCAACATATTGATGATCATATTATTAAACAAAATAATATTATTAGAACCTCTCAAGAAATGACAAATGAAATTCGAGAAAATTTTGAATCTTATTCTTCTTTTAGAATGAATAGTATTATGCAAGTATTGACACTCGTGTCAGTTATATTTTCTCCTTTAACATTTATAGTAGGCGTATATGGAATGAACTTTGAATATATGCCAGAGTTAAAATGGCATTATGGTTATTTTATTTGTTTAACTATAATGTTACTCATTTCAATTGCATTAATTCTCTTCTTTAAAAAGAAAAAGTGGTTTTAATATAGAACATAGTTTAAGGAAAGTAGGTTGTTACATGAGTGATATCCAAAGAGAGCAAAGAAAAAATGAACATGTAGAAATTGCAATGGCACAACAAGATGTCCCTCAATCAGATTTTGACCGTATGAGGTTTGTACATCATTCAATTCCAAATATCAATGTGAATCAAGTGGATTTAATGAGTCATACTTCAAATTTTGATATGACATTTCCCTTGTACATTAATGCAATGACAGGTGGAAGTGATTGGACTAAGACAATTAATGAAAAGTTAGCAGTCGTTGCTAGAGAAACAGGCTTAGCTATGGCTGTAGGATCTACACATGCAGCTTTAAGAAATCCTAAGATGGCTGAATCATTTAGTATTGTACGTAAAACAAACCCTGAGGGCATTATATTTAGTAATGTAGGCGCAGATGTACCAGTAGATAAAGCTGTTAAAGCAGTTGAATTATTAGACGCACAAGCTTTACAAGTACATGTGAACGCACCACAAGAATTAGTGATGCCAGAAGGGAATAGAGAGTTTTCGACATGGTTAGAAAATGTGGAAGCAATTGTTCAACGCGTGAGTGTACCTGTTATCATTAAAGAAGTAGGATTTGGCATGAGTAAAGAATTACTACAATCTTTAGTAAATATAGGCGTGACGTATGTAGATGTGAGTGGAAAGGGTGGCACTAATTTTGTCACGATAGAAAATGAGCGTCGTTCAAATAAAGACATGGATTACCTTTCAAATTGGGGCCAATCGACTGTAGAATCACTACTTGAAAGTATAAGTTATCAAGATAAACTAAATGTATTTGCAAGTGGTGGATTACGCACACCTTTAGATGCAATTAAAAGTTTAGCTTTAGGTGCAAAAGCTGTTGGCATGTCACGTCCATTTTTAAATCAAGTTGAACATGCTGGTATCACTAGTACCATTGAATATGTAGAATCATTTATAGACCATATGAAATCTATTATGACAATGTTAGATGCTAAAGATATTAATGATTTAAAACAAAGTAAAATTGTTTTTGATAGTAAGTTAATGTCTTGGATAGAACAAAGACATTTAAAAGTTGAACGTGGATAATATTAATCGCTTTTGAAGAAGGATGACCTTTTCAAAAGCGATTTTTTTATTGAATGAGGTGTTACTTCCATGTTTCTTCTGGTAATAGACAATCAGATTTTCTCATTCTAGAGACATATGGATTTCCTTTAACAGTATATCTTAAGTGTTTTTCTGTCCATTCACCTTTATTTGGGATACCTATACGTGCACTTTCTTCAATCTCTCTAGGAAATTTTCTATTCTTTACATCAATAGATAAACGACATTGATTAATTGTTGAACCATCTATTGCTCTAGGAATATTAAATGCTTTAGTCCACTTTCCTGGCCCATTTGTAAGTTCGAAACCAGATTTATTTCGGTTGATTTTCATAGTTTCGATACCATCTTCAGGTTCAACTGCACGTATTAAGACACCTTCTGGGATACCTTCTTCACGTGTTACTAAATTAATAAGTAAATGCGTATGCATAACATGGCCATATATGGTTCCACCACGTTGATATAAAGAAGTGACTTTAGGCGTTTGTTTCCCACCAAATCCATGTGCTGCTTTATCTTTAAAACCTAAATAAGCTTCTGTTTCGACAATATAGCCACTATAAGTTTGTGTATGATCTTGATAACTAATTTTAACGCCTAATAAAGATTTAGCCGTTTCAATTGTTGGTTTATTTACAAAGTCCAATATAAATACCTCTTTCTTTAAATGAATCATTTGGATGCTTGTCTAAATTTTTTAATAATTTTATTATAGTGGAAAATGTTAGAGTTAGAAAATATTAAATACATTGATAGAGAATGAAAAAACATTTAATAGATAGCGTTTACATTTTTAATTTATATAAAACCTATGGAATATTAATTAAAAAAGTGTAACAATATGTATTGATGATAAAGTCAAAGTTTAAAAGTAATAGATGAAATTTAAAGCAGTTTGCTACAATGAAACTAACTTTTCAAAAGTTGGTGAATAAAGAAATGATATATTCAATATTTATTTTTGTATTATCAGGTCTCTGTGAAATTGGTGGAGGCTATCTAATTTGGTTGTGGTTAAGGGAAGGACAATCAAGTTGGTTAGGGTGGATTGGTGGACTAGTGCTTGTCTTATATGGTGTGATTGCTACATTTCAAGTGTTTCCAACCTTTGGACGTGTCTATGCGGCATATGGCGGAGTGTTTATTATAATGAGTATCATATGGTCATTTGTATTTGATAAACAAATTCCAGATAAGTATGATGTCTTAGGTGCTGTTGTATGCATTATTGGCGTATTAATAATGATTTTACCAAATAGAGCCTGATCAAGCGTGTTGAGAGGGAGACGTAAGTAATGATAGTTGAAGTAGAGAAACAAAATCATGGTATAGATTTAATTAAAATAGATAATGACGATACGTATATTGTATTTACAAACTATGGAGCACGAATTGTGTGTTGGAAATATCATGATAATAATATTGTGTTAGGTAATAAAGTAGAAGCGGATGAATTTTACCCTGAAAATCCATATAAATTTGGAGCTACTATTGGACGATATGCAGGACGTATTGAAAATGCTTCTTTTAATTTGAACAATAAATATTATCAATTGGAAGCAAATGAAATGACTAATCAACTTCACGGCGGTAGTAATGGTTTAGACAGACGGTTGTTTGATTATGAAATACAAAATAATATAACAAATATTAAAGTTATATTTAAACTTCAGATACAATCAAAAGAGGATGGTTATCCTGGAGATATGATGATTAAGGTTATACATACATATGATGTTGAACATCGCTGGACGATTGAATATGAAGCAACATCAAATGAAGATACATTATTCAATCCTACAAATCATGTGTACTTTAATCTAAATAGAGATAATAATGTCATTGATAATCACTCTATAATAAGTGAACAATTAAAAATGTATCCTATTGATCAGAACCATCTTATTTCCAGTCAACAGCCTATTGATTTATTAGAACGATTTAATCATCGACCTATTCAATTTCAAGATATTTTTAATTCTGAAGATAAACAAATTAAAGAACAAATATATTTTAATAAAGGTCTCGATCACCCATTTGATATTGGTCATCATCGTCTTATCGTTGAAAATAACGAGTTTGCGTTAGATGTAGAAACAACAATGACTAATATAGTAATTTTTACTTTTAATGATACATCAGAATGGAAGAGTGATTTTAATATTTATAAACCTCATTCAGGTGTAGCGCTAGAAACACAATACTTACCTAATGATATTAATAATGAAGGCAATAAAGCTAAGTCAATTCTAAAAGCTAATGTTCCATTTTATGCGAAGACAATATATCATATTTCAGAAAAATAACTTTATTTTTATTCAGAAACATACCACTATGACATTAAGTGATAGTGGTATGTTTCTATTTATTCATTGCTTTTTCTTTTAATAATTTCAATTTTTCAATACGTTTAGGAGATAAGTAAGGATTATTAATAGCTTTATTTAAACGATCTATATTTTCACGGTCATTATAATAAATATCATTCAAATTTTGAACAGATAAGCGTGTAGGAGATTCAGCAGTTTTAAGGAGTAATAAATGATCTTGTTGCTGCACATAACCTTCTTTTAAAACACGCATATAAAATCCTGTTTTACCTGAGGAAGACATCCGCTTAACTAAATGTTTAATACCATACTTTCTTTGAATCTTCCAGCAAGGTTCACGTATTTCAGAAACTTCTACAATTGCCTCTCCTAATTGATATTGATTTCCAAAATACACATCATTTTCATCAAGGTCAACGAGAGTTAAATTTTCACCAAACATTGCATAATCAGGTAGTATATTAATATCATCTTTATACATTGCATAATTTTTCTTACTAAAACAACAAACAGCTTTGTGTGGACCACCATGGTCCTTATAAGCTTGTTCATCCTCACTGAACCCTGTATAAGATAACCACATTTTTCCAGAAAACATTGTTTTATTTAAAGCAGAATGCATTGGACGTTTTTGATCATAGTTTAAAGTTTCAATTTTACCAGTTGAAATAGCATATACGGGAATCATGTTATGGTCTCCTTTTTTATCATATCTGTTATTTTACTATATTTTTAAAAAGTATAAAAATATCTTTTGATAAATTAAATGAATGTAAAATAGACCTAGGTATTTTAAAAAGGCTAGTGTAAAATAATAAATGAGTATATGAAAAGGAGTTATAGTACCGATGAAGGATGCGAAAGAACTCAAATTAATGACGACAGATGATGCAGTAGCTCAAATCCAAGATAATATGATTCTTGGAATTGGAACAGGAAGTACAATTGAACTATTGATTCCTAAGATTGCAGAGCGTATTCAACAAGATAATTTAAATGTTACAGGTGTATGTACATCTAATAAAAGTGAATTTCTTGCTAAACAATATAATATTAATGTGGTTGATATTAATGATATTACTTATATAGATTTAGCTATTGATGGTGCAGATGAAATTGATTCAGATTTAAACCTTATTAAGGGAGGCGGTGGTGCCTTATTCAGAGAGAAAGTCATTGATGAAATGGCAAGACAATTTATAGTTTTAGCAGACGAAAGTAAAATAGTAAATTACTTAGGTGAAACTTTCAAATTACCTATTGAAGTTGATAAATTTAACTGGTTACTGATATCTAAAAAAATTGAAGCATATAATGATATCTCAGTCGAACGAAGAATGAATGAGGATATACCATTTATTACAGATAATGGGAATTATATTTTAGACTGTGAATTAAAAAGTAAGATAGATCCTTATCAATTACATGAATTTTTAATTCATCTCACAGGTGTGCTAGAAACAGGTTATTTTTTAGATATGACAACACAAGCGATTATTGGCACTCAAGAAGGAATTAAAGTAATTAATAAGAAGTAAAAAAGAGAGGAACATGTTTAAGTTCCTCTCTTTTCTTTTTATTTATTAGATTTATGGATATCATTGATTTCTTCTTTTACATTATCCACTACAGATGAGCGTCTATCTTCTGTATATTTAGAAGATGATTTTAAATGATGATCACCGTCTTGGACTTCAGATTCATTAGTCTGTGTATGAGTCACATTATTTTCTTGTAACGATTGATGTGACGTTTCTTTTTTATCCAATTCACTATTAGATATCTTATTTGAATCATCTGTGTCATCATTTACATGGTCTAAATAATTATTAGGTTCTACTTCATCTAATGATTGGTTTGTTGTTTTATATAAGATAAAGCGAATGACTAAACTTAAAAGAATGAAAATAATACCAACAATTGTAGTACTTAAAGCAATGACTTTCATAGAGAATAAGTCGCCAGTTTCTTCGCTAAATAAGAATACTTGAGCAAATGTCATTGCAGCATGGAATAACATTGCAATATAAATCGTACGACCTTTAGTTGCTCTAATTAATTCACCGACAATCATTGAAAACATAAATGTATATAAGAAGTGATAACCTGCATATTGCATTCCATATGTCGTGTTAATAGTCCAAATAGAATACATTAAACCTACAATGATTGAAGCAAAAAATGTATTGACTTTACTTTCAACAATATTTTGTAAATATGAACGGAATCCAAATTCAGCAAAGAAAGCCATGAAAATATGACCAATCATAATTGTAAATACAGATACTGATAAATCATTGGCTTGTAATAAAATAAAACTATCAGCAAATCTATTGAAACTCATCATTCCAATAATAAAAATAATGAGCGGCAAAATTAACGCAAGTATTATACGTTCAATAACTCTAATATCAATAGAGAAATTCAAACCAGCTAGTTGAGTACGCTTATTTTTAAATGCAATAATACAAATTATTGCAGCAATAAATGGCGCTAAATTATTAATACTAAACACAAAACGTTTAATACCAATAGATGCTTGAAAGTCTCGCAGGATTAAAGACAATGCCATTGTAACAACGAAAAATACAAAAATTGTTAAAGCCCATTGAAATCCTGAAATACGTTTCGTCTTCATGTATGTAACCTCCATTAGGGTAACCATATATATTCTTTTCTTAATATTATACATATTACAAGGGGATAAATAAATTGTCCATTTTAAATATCATTAAAATGTAATAGTATTGAATTATTTTTAAATTTTTGAAACTAATATTTAATGTCTGAATCATAAATTAAAGGGTAAATAATTTAATAAAAATGGGTATTGATTGTATAAAATATGTTATATGATTAAGATAACCTTAAATAATTAGGAGGCATCTAATATTATGTACAGTGAAAGCAATCCAAAACTATGGAAAGGAAGAGTAGATAGTCAAAATGATCCTAAGCAGTTTAAGCATTTTCAGACCGTCACATTTGCTAATTTAGAAAAAATAGAAAATCGTTTTGATAAAGTTGGTGTAGGTTTGTTAGGCTATGCCGTTGATAAAGGGATTGAACTGAATGAAGGAAGAATTGGTGCTAAAAAAGGACCAGACGAAATAAAAAAAGCGTTTGCCCAATTACCTGATTTAAGTGAATGTGAATCTCTTGTTGATTATGGAAATGTAGAATATACAAAAGGTTCTCTAAGTGAAGTTCAAGAAGAAATGGGACATTTGGCTGCTCGAGTTATTCAACAGCATCACCAATCTTTTTTTATTGGTGGAGGACATGATATCGCATACGCACAATACCTAGCAACGAGACACACTTATCCTGATGCTTCTATTGGCATTATTAATATCGATTCACATTTTGAGACGCGTGCTGATGTACAATCTAATTCTGGTACAATGTTCAGACAAATTTTAGAAAAAGATGATAATGTTGATTACTTAGTTTTAGGCTTATCTCAAGGTAGAAATACACGTTCTCTATATGAATATGCTGAAGAAAAAGGAATTATCTATGTATATGCAGATGAAATTTTAAATGATTTGTCTCCAACCATTAAAGATAAGATTGAACGTTTTATTCATCAGCATGAAACGATTATGTTTACAATTAGTATGGACGCCATCGATAGTGCATTTGCACCTGGAGTAAGTGAACCTACTGTCCTCGGATTGAATCCTCATTCTGTATTTAATATAGGTAAACGCGTTATATTAAGTGGAAAGACATCTTCTATTAGTATTGCTGAAGTCAATCCAAATTATGATATTGATCATCGTACTGCTCAACTTGCAGCGAATTTTATTCACCATTTTATAGAGTAGTTATTTTAAAAATTGAAATGAACTTTTAGATAAGAGTAGTCCACCATTCTAAGTAATGGATATCTACTCTTATTTAGTTATAAGAAAAGTTTGATAATTATGATACTATAGACTATACAACATTTTATTGGACTTAGAGAAAGGGAAGTGACATTGATGACAAGTTTTAACGACGTTGTAAAATGGAGACGCATGTTTCATCAATATCCTGAGTTATCAAAATACGAATATAAAACGACGCAACGTATAAAAGATATATTAACTTCATACAATATTAAAATGATTGACATTCCAATGGAAACGGGCCTAGTAGCAGAAATAGGACAAGGAGAAAAATGTATTGCTGTTCGTACTGATATTGATGCGTTACCTATTCAGGAGCAAGTTAGTCAAGACTTTACTTCTACTAATGATGGAGTGATGCATGCTTGTGGACATGATATTCACATGGCTAGTATCTTAGCTATTGCTACCAAGTTAAAAGAAGAAGAAGAACAATTAAATGGAAGAGTAAGGTTTTTATTTCAACCAGCTGAAGAGCTTGGGTATGGTGCTAAAGCCATGGCTAAAACCAATGCATTAGATGATGTACAAGCGATTGTTGGATTTCACAATTATCCAACATTAGATATTGGAGAATTTGCAATTAAATCTGGTCCTATTACGTCTGCTGTAGATCGTTTTGAATTTAAAATTCATGGCAAGGGAGCTCATGCTGCCAAGCCAGAGCAAGGCAATGACCCTGTAATGGCGTTAGGGCAATTAATTACAAGTTTGCAAACAATTATTAGTCGTAATTTATCTGCCTTTGATAGTGCTGTCATTACAATAGGAGAAGTGTCTTCAGGTAATACTTGGAATGTTATTGCAGATAATGCTTATGTTCAAGGCACGGTACGTTCATTCAAACCTGAAGTACAAGATTATATTGAACAACGTATGCATGATATTGCTAAAGGATTAGAACAATTATTTAATATAGAGATTGAATTAATTTATACACGTTTACCAGGCGCAGTTATTAATGACGTAGAGCTTACAAAACATGCTAAAGAAGCGGCAAAAAAAGTAGGATACACAGTAATTGATTTAGAACATCCATATACAATTGGAGAAGATTTTTCTGGTTTATTAGAGCATCATCCAGGTGTGTTTGCATTTATTGGATCGAATAGCGAATATGATTTACATCATCCAAAATACAATCCAGATGAACGTATTTTAGAAAAAACACCTGATTATTTTATAGAACTGATTTATCAATTATTAGCATAATATTTATTAGAAAATTTTAGAATTATGATTTAATTACTACTTAACGTGGTAAACCAATGTTGAGTAATTAAATAGGAGATGATTTTAATGGGTGCACAAGATCCAAGAACTAAATTTAAAGATTCTGATTATAAAAAACAAGAACAAGAAACACCAGGTTATCAATATAAAATGTCACCTAAACCAGATTGTGGTGAAGAATCATATGAAGGTCATGGTCGTTTACAAGATTATAAAATGTTGGTAACTGGTGGCGATTCAGGTATTGGACGTGCAGTAGCAATTGCTTATGCTAAAGAAGGCGCTGATGTAGTTCTTAACTACTTACCAAGTGAAGAACAAGATGCACAAGAAGTTAAAGAAGTCATCGAAAAAACTGGAAGAAAAGCAGTACTTATCCCTGGAGATGTGAGAAATGAGCAGTTTAACTATGATTTAGTAGAACAAGCTTATAATGAATTAGGTGGCTTAGACAACATTACTCTTGTTGCGGGTCATCAACAGTATCATGATGATATTCATGGATTTACAACTGAACAATTTGCTGAAACATTTGAAACAAATGTGTATCCAATTTTTTGGACTGCTCAAGCAGCAACTAAATATTTAAAACCAGGTGCTTCAATTACAACGACATCTTCAGTACAAGGGTATAAACCAGCTGCAATTTTACATGATTATGCCGCTTCTAAAGCAGCAATTATTTCATTAACAAAAAGTCTTTCTGAAGAATTTGGAGATAAAGGTATTAGAGTGAATAGTGTAGCGCCAGGACCATTTTGGTCACCTTTACAAATCAGTGGTGGACAACCTCAATCAGCAATACCAGAATTTGGCCAAGCTACTCCACTAGGCCGTGCAGGTCAACCTGTTGAATGTGTGGGACCATATGTATTATTTGCTTCAGAAGATGGTAGTTATTTAACTGGTCAAGTTCATAGCGTTACTGGTGGTATTCAAATCGACTAATTTAGTTAAACGTTAAGTATACTGGCGAGAGATTTTTAGAAATCTCTCGCTTTTTATTTTATAAAGGAGAATTAAAAATGAAAGGGATTAATCCAAATCAATTATCAGATATTCAAAATTATAAATTATTAAGTGGTTCAGTTATACCTAGACCTATTGCGTTTGTAACATCGGAAGATGAAAAAGGTAATTTAAACGGTGCACCATTTAGCTTTTTCAATGTAGTGAATAATAAGCCACCTATGATAGCAATTGCAGCACAAAGAAGTAATGGTAAGCGTAAAGATACTGCTATAAATATTGAAAAAACAAAAGAATTTGTTGTGCATATTACAGATGAATTCAATATTGAAGATATCAATGAGACGGCTGCACCTTTAAAATACGAAGACAATGAATTAGAACGCACATCATTGACTCTTATCAGTTCATCTATTATACAGACGCCTGCTGTGAAAGAAGCTAATATTCGTTTTGAATGTAAATTAGATCAAATGATTCAATTAGGTACTAAAAATGATGGTGCGGATTTAATTATAGGAGAAGTTGTTATGTATCATATAAATGAAGATGTCTATTTTGAGGATAGTAAAATTGATTTTAATCAGCTTAAACCCGTAGCACGTTTAGCGGGAAATAATTATTCTAAACTCGGAGACACATTTACAATTAAACGTCCAGAATCATAATAATATGAATTTTACATGTAATTGTATTGACGATGATATATGAATCTTGTACCTTTAAATATAAATTCAATTAGTATTAAGGAAAGTAGGTTAAATATGGAAGAAGGGAATAAAGGGCATGCATGGGCACTACTACCTCTTGTGCTATTTATTGCATTATTTTTAGGAATAGGAATCGCTACTGGAGATTTTAGTAATATGCCTTTAAATGTTGCGATAACGATTACTGTGATTGTAGCATTAATGATGAATAGAAAAGAAAAATTTTCAAAAAAGATTGAAATATTTACTCAAGGGGCAGGGCATTCAAATATTGTCCTAATGGTTTTCATCTTTATCTTAGCAGGTGCATTTTCAACTACTGCTGAAAAAATGGGTGGTGTCACGTCTACAGTTAATTTAGGACTATCACTCATACCACAAAATTTTATTATTGTAGGATTGTTTATAATTTGTATGTTTGTCTCTATCTCTATGGGAACCTCAGTTGGAACTATTGCAGCACTTGCACCTGTAGGATTTGGATTTTCTCAGGCAACTGATATTTCAGCTATGTTAGCGATGGGAACAGTAGTAGGCGGTGCGATGTTTGGTGATAATTTATCAATGATATCAGATACCACAATAGCAGCAGTACGTACTCAAAAAACAAAAATGAGCGATAAGTTTAAAGTTAATTTTTGGATTGTTTTACCAGGTGCAATTCTAACAATTATCATTTTATTTTTCTTAACAAATGGTGTACATATTGATCATTCTAAGCAATATGATTATAACTTAGTGAAAGTCATTCCTTATATTTTAGTGCTTGTTTTAGCCGTCATTGGTGTGAATGTTATCGTAGTTTTAATTAGTGGTACTATACTTTCTGGAATCATTGGTCTTATTGATGGTTCTTTCAATTGGAAAGGTTTATTAACTGCTATATCAAAAGGAATTATTGGAATGGAAGATATTGCAATTATAGCTTTACTTATTGGTGGGCTTGTTGGTCTTATTCAACATAATGGCGGTGTAGAATGGTTGCTTAATTTTGTGAAATCGAAAGTGAAATCGAAACGTGGTGCTGAATTTGGTATCGCTAGTCTTGTGAGTGTAGCGGATATCGCTACAGCAAATAACACAATTTCAATTATTATGTCAGGACCATTGGCTAAAAATATTGCCGACGAGTATGAAGTAGATCCTCGTAAATCAGCAAGTCTTCTTGATATTTTTGCTGGATGTTTTCAAGGTCTGTTACCCTATAGCCCTCAACTTATTGCAGCAGCGGGTGTTGCTGGAATATCTCCTTTTAGTATGTTGCCATATTGTATTTATTCAATTTTATTAGGCATTTGTGGAATTCTAGCAATTGTATTTAGATTTCCACGTCTTAAGACGAAATAAATGATATATAACAAGTTAAAATCATCTAAATTTATATTTTTTTTAATTTCTGATAGTTGAAATTTTGGTAGTATTTATAAATGCGTTAAAATATAACTAAGAGTGAAAGTAGGTGAGATGAGTGGCAAAATATAATGTAGAAAATGAACAAGTTGAGATTCATATTGAGCGTTTATTTAAATATTCTCCAGAATTGGTTTATAGTGCTTGGACAGATATAAACTTATTAAAGCAATGGTTTATGACCTCCCAACGAACAAATAAATTATTTGATGCAGATATTCATGAAGGTGGACAATATCGAATAGTAGATGCTCGTAATGGTAAACAAAATGTAATTCAAGGTAAATATGAAGAATTAGTATCCGATGAATACATCAAAATGACTATTGGAATGCCAGAATTAAGCGATAGTCAAGATGTTATTGAAGTAGAATTTGAAGAGCGTGAATCAGGCGGTACGCAAATGTTCTTTTACTATCAATCTATAGTAGAAAAAGAACGTCGTTTAACGGCTTTAGAATATAAACATAAAAAGAAAGAATATCATGATTCTACTGCACATGGTTTAGAATTAATGTTTGATCGAATGAATGAAGTTTTAGATCAATATGTAGAGGACAATGATATGTTACTTTAATTAAAATGAAAAGACCTATTGAGTAAAAGTCAGTTATTACTTAACAGGTCTTTTTATTTATTGTAATTCACCGTTTTCTTTTCGCTCATTATATTTTCTTAGTAGCGTTTCAAAAAAGATATGATAATTAATAAAGCTAGAATAATCTATATCATTGTATAAATAAAATGTATGGCTAGAAACGTAAACATTATAATTTGCCTTTTGTGCTAATGTATTGTCTTTCATGGTTGTAACAGAAATAAAATAACGTTGGCGCAATTGAAGTAAATTAGTAATCTCAGTTAATTGGTGAGTTTCTCCAGATAAAGAAATCACAAAAAATAAGTCATCTTCATTAGAGTAGTTAAGTACCATTTTAATCTCATGTTCATCATGCAATACAATTACATTTTTATGCATAGTTAATAAGATACGTTGTGCTTCTTCAGCTACATTTTTCTGAGCTCGTCCAGTACCATATAAGTATACATTGGTAGCTTTATCAATTTTTTCAGTAATAAGGTTAAAATTTACCCTTTCTAGGTAAGTAAATGTTGTTTCAATTTCTTGTTTAAATTGTTTGATTGAATCGGTAGGAACTTCATGTAAAGATTGACTTTCAAATTTTAAATAAGATTTAAAATCACTATAGCCATCAAAGCCTAATTTACGTGTGAAACGATGAATAGTTGCGTTTGATGCATGTGTATATTGTGATAGTTCTTGTATTTTTAAAGTTTTACATTGTTCTATATGTGTATTAACAAAATGAGCTATATGAAGATCATTGTCATTTAATTTATCAAAGTTAGTATTAACTCTCTCATCTAATAACATATAAACACCTCAAGTTATAATATTGAAAATTTTTTCATCTATAGAAAATATAAACTGATTATACAAAAATATTTCAAAATGAGTCAATATCATTGTATATATGAAAGCGTTTACTATAATAGAATTAAGATATTAAGAAAGCGCTTAAAAAAGTGCAATATCATATGATTAACTATGATATTTAGATTTGGGGGTCAGCATATGAACGCAATAAAACGTTTTGGGAGCGCAATGATAGTTCCAGTATTAATGTTTGCATTCTTCGGGATTATATTGGGGTTTGCAACACTATTTAAAAACCCAACAATAATGGGTGGTTTGGCAGACAGTCACACATTTTGGTTTAAATTTTGGTCAGTCATTGAATCTGGTGGTTGGGTTATCTTTAATCACATGGAAATTGTATTTGTAGTAGGTTTACCAATTTCACTTGCTAAAAAAGCACCAGGTCACGCAGCATTAGCAGCTTTAATGGGTTACTTAATGTTTAATACATTTATCAATACCATTTTAACGCAATGGCCACATACGTTTGGTGCAAACTTACAAAAAGGTGTTGAAAATGTTACAGGTTTAAAAGCAATTGCAGGTATTCCAACATTAGATACTAATATTTTAGGTGGTATCATTATTTCAGCTATTGTAACTTGGATACATAATAGATATTACAGTAAGAAATTACCTGAAATGCTTGGTGTTTTCCAAGGTTTAACATTTGTAGTCACTATTTCATTCTTTGTTATGTTACCTGTAGCAGCCATTACATGTGTAGTGTGGCCAACGATTCAAAGCGGAATTGAATCATTACAACACTTCATTATTGCTTCTGGTTATATAGGCGTATGGTTATACCATTTCTTAGAACGTGTATTAATACCTACTGGACTTCACCATTTTGTTTATGCACCAATTGAAGTAGGTCCAGTTGTAGCAAAAGATGGTTTAAAAGCAGAATGGTTTAGACATTTAAATCAATTTGCCGAAAGTAGCAAACCATTAAAAGATCAATTCCATTATGGTTTCATGCTTCAAGGTAATGGTAAAGTATTTGGCGCAATTGGTATTGCTTTAGCAATGTATTCTACAACACCTAAAGAAAATCGTAAAAAAGTAGCTGCATTATTGATACCTGCTACATTAACTGCTGTTGTAGTTGGTATTACAGAACCATTAGAATTTACATTTTTATTTATTGCACCATTCTTATTTGTTATTCATGCATTATTAGCTGCAACAATGGATACAATCATGTATGGTTTTGGAGTAGTTGGTAATATGGGTGGAGGACTACTTGACTTTATTGCAACAAACTGGATTCCACTTGGACAAAATCACTGGATGACTTATGTAGCTCAAGTTATTATTGGTTTAATTTTCTCAGCAATTTACTTCTTTGTATTTAGATATCTTATTTTAAAATTTGATATTCCATTACCAGGACGTCGTGCTGAAGAAGAAGTGAAACTATTTTCTAAAAAAGATTATAAAGAGAAAAAAGGTGAAGATAGTACAGACACTTCAGGTTTTGAGCCTAGTAATGAATATGAAGAAAAAGCATATTATTATTTAGAAGGTTTAGGTGGAAAAGAAAATATTAAAGATGTGACAAATTGTACAACACGTTTACGCTTAACTGTTAATGACGAATCAAAAGTAGAAGATACTGCATATTTTACACATCAACAAATGTCACATGGACTTGTAAAAAGTGGTAAGAATGTACAAGTAGTTGTAGGGATGACCGTACCACAAGTACGAGAAGCATTTGAACACTTAGTATTTGATGAAAATGACAAAAAATAAGATACTAAAAGGGTCGAAACATTTTGTTTCGACCCTTTAACTATTCTAAGAAATACGTGCATTATGTAATGCGCGAGCTTTATATGTGGCTGATAAAATATCAATATTTCGACAAGCAATAAACTGAATGAGTTTCGAGAATATTTCTGGTTTACAACATACGCTAGCATAATTATTGTTTAATGTATAAGTTAAATCATATTGATTAGAGAAATATGTCATTATATCAATAACTTTATCTTTAATAAAAGCATCTTGTAATCCATCTATACATAAATTAAAGCGTTTAGAAGAAGAATAATATTGTCCAGAATCCAATAAGATGTGTGTATTTCTAGAAGAAAGAATTTGGTAAATAGAAATTTGGTAAAAACTTAAAAAACTAATGAAATAGGGTAATTGTTGTTTAGGCAAGCTGATTTCAAGGGCTGGAGTATTGTTATATTTAATAATGTTGTATTGAAATGATTCGCAAAATTGAACATTTCTGCAAATTTTCATTAATTGTCTTTTAGTCGATCTTGATTGCAAACCTACAATATTTAGAATGTAAGTTTCAAATTTATCTATCCACATGCAAGAACCTCCCAATTCTTAATAATATGTAGTCTTCATGTCATTATCATTCTTAAAATGAAACACGTCGTTCCCATATACAGTCTGATTGTATCACTCTTTATTATGATTATCACTACGACTTTTGAATGAATTTTAATTTAATATTTTTGTAATATATTCGTAACTCTATTTAAAAAAGAAAAAATAAAGACATACATATTTTAAATATTCTGAAAATTCATTGTTTTACTTTTTCTCCTGTGATACTCTTATTTCATTATTTAAAATAAGAGGGTGACATCATGTTAAGTAAAGTAAGTGAATTTGCAACTAAGACATTTTTATTATGGATGTTTATTGCTGCTATTATAGGTTTTATATTTCCAACTCAACTAGCGACGATGGGTCAATTCGTCCCATGGCTATTAGGAATTGTGATGTTAGGCATGGGAATGACAATTAAACCTAGTGACTTTAAATTAGTTTTTAAAGAGCCGAGGTCTGTTATTATCGGAGTGATCTTACAATTCACTATTATGCCTACCTTGGCCTATACTATTGCTAAAATATTTAATTTACCAGCTGAGTTAGCAATTGGAGTGATTTTAGTTGGATGTTGTCCTGGCGGAACATCAAGTAATGTCATGAGTTATCTAGCTAATGCTAATGTCGCGTTATCTGTAGCGATTACAAGTGTATCTACTTTATTAGCACCATTTGTAACACCGGCTTTAATTTATTTATTTGCTCATGAGTGGTTACATGTATCATTTTTAAGTATGTTATGGTCGGTCATTCAAGTTGTTTTATTACCAATAATCATAGGATTCCTTTTACAACTTGCTTCCAAAAAAGTAACTCGGGAAGCTACTAAAATTTTACCAATTATTTCTGTAGTAGCGATTTCATTGATTTTAGCGGCTGTTGTTGGAGGGAGTAAATCACAAATTCTTAAAACTGGATTCCTTATTTTTATTGTAGTCATTTTACATAATGTAGTGGGCTATTTATTAGGTTATGTTTTAGCGCATGTATTCAAACTTGATAGAAGAGACAAAAAGGCCGTTTCTATTGAAGTTGGAATGCAAAATTCAGGTTTAGCTGTGTCTTTGGCAACTGTACATTTTAGTCCACTAGCAGCAGTGCCAGGAGCTGTATTCAGTTTTGTTCATAATATTTCTGGACCTATTCTTGCCAAATATTGGTCTAAACGTTAATGTAATATGTTAAACTTACCTATAATATTAAGTTTAAAGGAGAAATATCATGTATAAAGCAATAGTATTCGATTTTGATGGTACAATTGTCGATACTGAACAACATTTATTTAATATTATTAATAAGCATTTAATTAGTCATAAAGCAACACCAATTACACTCGATTTTTACCGTGAAAATATTGGTGGAGAAGCAAAGGATTTACACGAATATTTGGAACAGACGATTGGAAAAGATAATAAAGAAATTATTTATAAAGAACATCATCAAACAAGTAATCAATTAGAAATTAATCCTACGATTAAACAATTAATGAAATACTTGAAGCAACGTCATATTCCTATGGCAATTGCGACAAGTAGTTATAAAAAGGATATTTTTCCAGTATTTAAGAGTTTAGGTTTAGATGAATATATAAATATTATTGTTGGGAGAGAAAGTGTAGAATATGTAAAACCAGAGCCAGAACTTTATTTGACTGCTGTTCAGCAACTTAATTATTCTCCAACTCATTGTTTAGCTATTGAAGACTCTGTAAATGGTGCTACAGCTGCTTTTCGCGCTGGATTAGATGTTATAGTAAATACAAATGATATGACTCAAAAACAAGATTTCTCAACTATTCCATATATTGGTAAAGATTTAAATGGCGAAGAAATTATAAATCGTTTTTTTGAAAAGGGTCATGTGTGAATGACATGTCGTCGCAATTAATCATCTTCTTTTTAGCTGGACCCATTATTATCGGAATAGGAAATCTTGTTTTAGGTCCAATATTTAATAAACGTATTCCTTTTAGAGTTCGTATACGTTCATTCATGTTAGGATCAATGATATATCTTATACTTGCTTTTATAGCGTATTTCTTTTTGTTACAAGGCAAATTATAAAGTGACTGACCAATATAACAGTAAAAAAGGAACCTTTTTCTAAGGTTCCTTTTTTATTAAATAATTATTTTTAGAATAATTGTAAAGACTAATAAAACAATTAAAATCGCATCAATACCTACCATTACGGTAAATCTAGTGCTTTTAGATCCTTGAGATTTAGCTTGTTTCATTGCATTATAATTTGGTATGAGACTTAAAAATAATAAAACAATAATTAATATTATACCAATAGTGACTGACATATATTTATTCTCCTTTTCTTTTTTCAATCCATTCCCATATAAATCCTGCAATAATACCTACACAGATTCCTGTTAAAACACCGAACTTTGGAGAAGATAATAATGTTCCTATAATTAAAAAGATTATAACAGCGATAGATAAAGTAATACTAAATTTTATTTTACGTTGATCAGAATTAAAGATTGAAAATACAATTAAGTATAGTAAGAAAAATACTAAAGTTGCTAAAAGCGTTCGTAGTATAAGCAAACTTACCATGTGTTGTTGTTCACTAAAAAAGTTCAGTAAAAAGAACACAATAGCAAAAATAATAGATACCTTCATATCCTTTTTTAATAAATGCTGCATAAGGTTAAACTCCTTTAAGTCTATATAAGCAGTATAGCATACTGCTAAAGTATCAATTAAATATATTAATTTAGTAATATGATTCTCAACTAAAAATAACCCAATAACACAAATATTAGATTATTCATTTTTGCAAAAAGTAAAAAAATTTAAGTAAATTGACGAAACCGCTTTCGACAGAATTTAAAAAATATATTTTATTTTCTGAAAATTATAGTATAATAACTTCAATAAGGTAAAGGATATGTCGACTAAGAAAACGTAATAAATATTTTCTAAAGGTTAAAAGTATCGCACCTTAGTCCAAATAGAGATGGGGTATTTTTATGGATAATAATGAATTACATAGGGGACTGAGTGCACGTCAAATTAGAATGATTGCGCTGGGTGGGACAATCGGTGTAGGTTTATTTATGGGGGCAACAAGTACAATTAAATGGACTGGACCATCAGTTATTTTTGCGTATTTAATCGCAGGGATATTCTTATTTTTAATAATGAGAGCAATGGGAGAAATGATTTATTTAAATCCAACAACAGGTTCATTTGCAACATTTGCTAGTGAATACATACATCCAGCTGCTGGCTATATGACAGCGTGGAGTAATATATTCCAATGGATTGTCGTTGGGATGAGTGAAGTCATTGCCGTAGGTGAGTATATGAATTATTGGTTCCCTCATTTACCACAATGGATACCAGGCGTGATTGCAGTAGTATTATTATTAATAGCAAACTTAGCTTCAGTTAAAGCGTTTGGAGAATTTGAGTTTTGGTTTGCAATGATAAAAGTGGTAACAATTGTATTAATGATTATTGCTGGATTAGGATTGATTTTCTTTGGAATTGGTAATGGAGGACACCCTATCGGTATTTCTAACTTATGGAAACATGGTGGATTTATGCCAAATGGATTAGTTGGTTTCTTCTTTGCACTTTCAATCGTTATTGGTTCTTATCAAGGGGTTGAGCTAATTGGTATTACTGCAGGTGAAACAAAGAATCCTCAAAAGAATATTAAAAGTGCTGTAAATGGTGTTATATGGCGTATATTAATTTTTTATATAGGTGCTATTTTTGTTATTGTTTCAATATACCCTTGGAATCAATTAGAAAGTATTGGTAGTCCTTTTGTAGCTACATTCTCTAAAATTGGTATTACATTTGCCGCAGGTTTAATCAACTTTGTTGTATTAACTGCTGCATTATCAGGATGTAACTCTGGTATTTTTAGTGCAAGTCGTATGATATATACACTTGCTCAAAAAGGGCAAATGCCTAAAATCTTTACACGTGTAATGAAAAATGGTGTGCCATTTTATCCTGTATTAACTATTGCAATTGGTATTTTAATTGGAGCATTATTAAATGTTATTTTACCTTTATTTATAAAAGGCGCTGATAGTATTTTCGTGTATGTTTATAGTGCATCTATTTTACCAGGTATGATTCCATGGTTTATGATTTTAATCAGTCATATTCGTTTCAGAAAATTACATCCAGAACAGGTTGAAAATCATCCATTTAAAATGCCAGGAGGCACAATTTCTAGTGTTATGACAATTATCTTTTTACTCATTGTTTTAATTGGTATGTTATTTAATAAAGACACAGTTATTTCAGTGGTTATAGGTATTATTGTCTTAGCAGGGGTTACAGTGTATTACTTTATTCGCGGTCATCACAAAAATGATGCTATAAAAAGAGTAAAATAACGATAAAAATATATAATAAAAAATCTGAGACGTGCATAAACGTCTCAGATTTTTTAACGTTTGGATAGTAAATCCCTAAATTAAACATAGACTAATATCAAGTTTTTTTAATTGTAGACCGAGACCCCAACATAAAGTCATTCAAAAAGAACGTCGACGCCCAACATAAGTTGGGAATGAAGTGGAACAATGAGTTTTATCCCACTCCTTTTTTATTAATGTTTAAATTCAATTTTTGATAAATACTTGTGGTAATTATCTAATGAAATCTTTGACTGTGTCATATAGTCTAAAGAAGCGTGATAATTACGTGCTATAAAGCGGTAAAATATAATATCAATCGTATATAATTGTGCAAATAATGCAGTTGTCGCACTCATACACAGTTCGTTTTTATAATCTTCATTATACGTTAAAACTAAATCAGAATCTTTTGCAATTGAATTATTGTTAGAACTTGTAATTGTAATCATTGAAAGGTTAAAATCTTTAACGACTTTTACCATTGCTTGTAGTTCGCTCTGTTCACCACTATGGGTAATAAAAACGACACAATCATTTTTATTATGTGTAGACAACATTGTAGTTAGTAAATGTGTATCTTGAACTAATTGAATATTGAGACCAATACGGGATAATTTCTGATAAAATTCAAGCGCACACACGTATGAACTCCCATAACCATATAGAAAAATGGTATGTGCCTGTTTAAATGTTTCGCAAATAGCGTCAATAGTTTGGTGATCTATAAAATGATTACTTTGTTTTAACGACGCTTTAGTTTGAAAATATAATTTTTGTTTTAAGCTTTCTACTGATTCATTTTCTACTAACTTGATATTATACGGTGTGACTTGTTTAGGAAACCATTGCTTAATTTCATCGCGTATAGCTTTAAAATTTTGATTAATTAATTTTTGACTATAACGATTCATAGTAGACACACTAATATTAAGCTCATCTGCAATCGCTTCATTAGACATTGAAACTAATTTATGTGGAGAATTTAATATGAAACGTGAAAGTTTCTGTTCACTTTTAGAAGACGAAGCGTAGACTTCATCTATCCTACTTAAAATATTTGTCATCCAATCACCTAATTTATTAAAAGTTTTTCTTTCATCATAAATAGATAGATGAAAATGAAAACATCTCTATCTAGGCATGTGAATACATCATATATTACATCTAAATTCCCACAAATATCGATAAATAACTGTAAAGTGATTAAGTTAAGTAAAGGTTTACGTAACAGGATTACCGAAATAATGTGATATTCTCCCACCAATATGACATTATTTCGTGAATTAAAAAACAGTATGCAGTTTTTACTTAATATTAATCAAGCATTATTATACATACTATAAATTACAATGACAATTTACCTACTAAACTTATCGAAAAAATAAGGTTATTGATAATTATTAATTTGATTATAAACTTTATAAATATGATTTTGACGTTCTTGCAAATCGACGATTAAATTTCCATTTTTAAAATTTTGAAGAGGGATTTGTTTTAAATGAGTCATCAATTCATTGTATTGTTCGAAGCAATACGTTTGTGAATCAGAACAATGAGATGAAATACTATTTATTTGATTATGTTTAAAATGCGCACGACAATGATTAATAAAATTATTGTAATCTTTAATTCCCAAAGATAAATGTGCTATGTCCATAAAATAATAATATTTAGCTTTTTCTAGTAAAATTAATAATTGAATTAAAATGTGTTGATCGTATATTAAGGTTTTATAATGCATGGTATACTCATCCTTTAAAAGAGGGTGTTAAGGATATTTGGTATGTAAGCATTTAGTATTTGAGAATGAAAGTGAGAATACACGAAAATTTCTTCAATACTCACTTTATTCATTGTTTTTAGGTTGTAGAAATTCCTTATAGTTATGAATAGTAATATCGTATGTTTGAATTTTTTTTTCAAATGAATAAGAAATATCAACAATATTCAATATTGATAATTCACGAGTTCTACCGAATCCAATTTCATAAACAATAGCAAACCATTGACCGTTACGGCACAGTAAGCCGATGAATATCACATTTTCTGCAGTAATTTCATTATTTTCTGAAAAGTCAACAAGCATAACATGTCTTTCGTTACTATAAATTAAAATATCTGAAAACAAATGTGGTAATGTTAGAGAATGTGTATCTTCTAATTTAATATTATTGGAGATATGTTTCAGTATTTTTAGCATTTGTGTATTAGGTGTTTTTAAACATTGGTTTATAATTGAATGAATGTCTTGAGTGTAAGGTAATGTAGAGTGAGATTGACTTTCTTGCAAAGTTAAAAATAGTGCAATAAGTTCGGATTCATTTAATTTAAGATGAAAATAATGATCAGTATTTTGAATTTCATATCCACCGCGTCTTCCTTTATGAGCGTATATATGAACTCCTTTAGATTCTAAATCATCAATATCTCTAGTAATTGTACGGGTAGAGACATTAAATTGTTTTGCTAAATCAGACGCATTGATTTTATGTCCTTGTTGAATTAATGAAATAATTTGATTTTGTCTTTCCATTTTATTCAATATACTCACCACCTATGAACATTACATATTACATTAATTATAACATAAGACTGAGATTCAAGACATTTTTAGTAATAAGTTGATTGGAAGTGTAATAATAAACTATTTTTATTTAGAAAACGCTTACAATCATTAGATAATTATGCTAATATAGTATTTGTAACAGGGTAGAACGATTTCAAACAAAGGGGTAGGGGCTGTATAACAGATAGCTCAAGGTGAATCGTTCGGGTTACATCGAAACATCTTCAATATTTATTACTTACTTTCCTTTCTATTTTGTCGGCTAGCAAATGACTAGCCGATTTTTTATTTAAAAAAAATAATATGTTATATGATAAGATGAATAAAAACGTTGAGGTGACATCATGCAAAAACAACAACTTCAATTTATAGATAAGCATATTACGGATTGGTTCCAACATTTAGATGGTATTATTCCTAATTTAATTAAAAACATGGTTACAGAAACAAAAGAAAATCGATTCGATTTAGTTACAAATGTAGATAAACAAATACAAAATGATTTCGAGGCCTATCTGGAAAAGTATTTTCCTACACATCAGTTATTAGCTGAAGAAAAAAATAATGAGGGTATTGAACCTTATCAGGGACACCTTTGGATTATGGACCCTATTGATGGAACAGCCAATTTAGTGAAACAACAAGAAGATTATTGTATTATTTTAGCTTACTTTGAAAATGGACAACCTAAATTATCTTATATTTATGACTACGCTCATAAAATAATATATAAAGCAATTGAAGGTAAGGGGGCCTTCATGAATAATGTCAAACTTGAGTCTCCAGAAGTATTATCGCTTAAAGATACTATTGTTTCATTTGGTTCAGAATACGTGAATGAAAAATTAAGTAAAGCTTTGTATCAATCGTCTTTTAGTGTGAGATATATAGGAGCTTGCGGATTAGATTCAGTGCGAGTGATAAAAGGACAATTTGGAGCACATTTTAATACTAATCCTAAACCTTGGGATATCGCAGCACAGTTTTTATTCGCCAGAGAATTAGGATTAGTGATGACACAGATGGATGGACAACATCTTGATTTCGCTAAAGGTGGCCCCTTTATTATTAGTAATAAAGGGTGCTACGAGGAGATATTAGCTATTATTAATGATAAACACTAATCCTTCTCTTCTTAGTTATTTAATATATTTCCTACTAAAGTTGTATAGTAAATTAAATCATTTAATATATAATAATGGAGATATATTTTAATATAAGTAGAATAGGAGGAGGAAGATGCAACGTCCTGATAGAAAAAAACGTTCCTCTAGTAAAATAATGAAATGGATTATTAGTATACTTGTTGTGTTAGCTGTCGTTACTGTAGCCGTTATCGCGACAACGATATTGATAACAGGTAATAAAATTCATAACCCGCTTCATCGTCAACAATCTGAATTGCGTTCTCATAATGTTAATTTAAAAAATGGAGATCCATTTACAATTGCCTTATTTGGTGTTGACTCTAATGCACAACGTAAAAGCACAAATGATGGTGAACGTAGTGATACAATAATGATTTTATCAGTGAATCCAAAGAAAAAAACGACTGAGCTTGTAAGTATTCCACGTGATACTCAAGCAGAAATCGTAGGAAGAGGTACAACTGAAAAAATTAATCATGCTTACGCTTATGGGGGGCCTACCATGGCTGTTAAATCATTAGAAAAACTAATGAATGTGCCAATAGACCACTACGCTACTATTGATATGGATGGATTACACGACATGATTGATTCGGTAGGCGGTGTTAACATAGTAAGTAATGATACATTTACAGTTCAAGGTACAACATTTACTAAAGGGCAATCTACTCATGTTGATGGAGATACAGCCATGGCATTTATTAGAAGTCGTAAAGAAACAGGTGCAGGTGGTGATTTTGGACGTCAAGAACGTCAACAACTAGTTTTACAAGCTATGGCAAATAAAATGGTTAGTTCTTCAGTGATTACACATTTGCCATCATTAATTACTCAAATTCAAAAGAACGTCACAACTGATTTAACATTAGGAGACTTAAATGAAATTAGAAGTCATTATAAAGAGGCTAATGATACAGTTAATCGTCATCAGCTAGAAGGGACAGGTAGTATTCAAAATGATGGATTATGGTATTTTATTCCTAATGAAAGTTCAAAAGTGCAAATGACAGAGGTATTAAATAATAATTTGAAAAAATAAAAAAAATATATAGCAATTAAAAAATCTGAGACTAATTTATAGGTCTCAGATTTTTTATTTAAAGATATAAAAATTTAAAAGTATATTCTTTATTTAAAAGAATAAAGAAAGGTCAATAGATATGATTGAAAGCCTTAACATTATATGATTTTAGTTATACAATAATATTAATTCTGTATTGAATATGGGGAAATAATACAGAATCTTAATGAAATTGGTTGTTTATGGAATATAAATATAAGGTGGGGAAAGCAATGCAAGAACATTTAGTTTTAACCCTAGATGATGTGGATTACCTTGTAGAACCTGGAACAAATTTACTTGAATTTATTAAATCTCGTGATACTTTCGTTCCTTCAATTTGCTATAACGAATCCATGGGTCCAATTCAAACCTGTGATACTTGCATGGTTGAAATTGATGGTAAAGTTGAACGAGCGTGTAGTACAGTAGTTGACCGTCCGATGTCAGTCAATACTCAAAATAAACGATTGAAAGCTAGCCAAAAAGAAGCATTAGATAGAATTTTAGAAAAACATATGCTGTATTGTACAGTATGTGATTATAATAACGGTGATTGTGAGATTCACAATGCAATGGATGCATGGGGATTACAAGAACAATCATATGAATATAAAACAAAGCCTTATGAGAAAGATTATGGTCCTTTCTATCGTTATGACCCAGACCAATGTATCCTATGTGGTAGATGTGTAGAAGCATGTCAAGATGTGGAAGTTAACGAAACACTTTCTATAGATTGGGATCGTGAGCACCCACGTGTGATTTGGGATAATGATGTTCCAATAAATGAATCGTCTTGTGTATCATGTGGTCAATGTGCGACAGTGTGTCCATGTAATGCAATGATGGAAGTCAATATGGAGGGCAATGCGGGATATTTAACTGATACAGAACCGGGTTCATTAGCATCTATGATTGATTTAACTAAAAAAGCTGAACCAGGTGATGGATTGTTATTTGCTGTGTCGGATTCTGAAGCAGAGATGCGTAAAGAAAGAATTAACAAAACTAAAACAGTATGTACATATTGTGGTGTAGGATGTTCATTTGATGTATGGACAAAAGATAGAGAAATCTTAAAAGTTCAACCATCACACGACTCTCCAGCAAATAAAATCTCTACTTGTGTAAAAGGCAAATTCTCGTGGGGACACATTAATTCGGATCAACGTTTAACTAAACCTTTAGTACGTAAAAATGGTGAATTTCATGAGGTTGAATGGGAAGAAGCCCTCGATGTTATAGAAAAGAACTTTAAGCGCATTAAAAATGAATATGGTGGCGATCACCTAGCATTTATCGCCTCTTCAAAAGGTACAAACGAAGAGTCATACTTAATGCAAAAACTTTCTCGCCAAGTATTTGGTTCAAATAATATTGATAATTGTTCGAGATATTGTCAAGCACCTGCTACAAAAGGATTATTTAGAACGGTAGGACATGGCGGGGACTCAGGTTCTATTGATGACTTGGAAAAAGCAACTATGACGGTACTTATTGGTACAAATACAGCAGAAGCACATCCAGTTATTGCTTCAAGAATTAAACGTGCACAGAAATTGTTTGGACAAAGAATGCATGTCTTTGATATTCGTAAACATGAAATGGCTGAACGTGCAGATGAATTTTATCAACCTAAACCTGGTACAGACTTAGTATGGTTGAGCGCTGTGACAAAATATATTATCGATCATCATTTACATGATATTGAATTTATTAAAGAGTGGGTTGACAATTTTGATGAGTATTATGAATCATTAACTCCATTTTCATTAGAATATACTGAAGAGGTTACAGGAATTTCAAAAACGCGATTAATTAGTTTTGCGGAAGAATGCGCAAAAGCAGAATCTGTAGCTATTTGTTGGGCAATGGGTGTCACACAACAAGATATTGGTAGTGATACAAGTACAGCAATTTCAAATCTTCTTCTTGTAACAGGTAACTATAGAAGACCTGGCACAGGGGCTTATCCATTACGTGGCCACAATAATGTTCAAGGTGCAAGTGATATGGGAAGTATGCCGGACCAATTTCCAGGTTATCAAATGATACACAATGATGAAATTAGATCGAAATTTGAGAAAGAGTATGGTGTTACATTGAATCCAACGCCTGGTCGAGATAATCATCAAATGATGGATGGTATTCATGAAGGACAAATTCATTCACTATATTTGTATGGTGAAGATACTGGAATTGTAGATTCAAATATTAACTATGTACAATCTGCATTAGAAAAAGTTGAATTTTTGGTAGTTCAAGATGAATTTTTAACATTTACAGCAACGTATGCAGATGTTGTGTTACCAGCTAGTCCTTCATTAGAAAAAGATGGCACATATACAAATACAGAGCGTAGAATCCAACGTATTAATCAAGCACTATCACCTTTAGGTGACTCAAAACCTGACTGGGTAATTTTCCAATTGATTGCTAAAAGAATGGGCTTTGATTGGAATTATAGTCATCCTTCAGAAATCATGGACGAAATTGCACGCTTAACACCGTCTTATTCAGGTGTTAGCTATGAAAGATTAGAAGGTTTTAACAGTTTACAATGGCCTGTAGCACCAGATGGTACAGATCAACCTACATTATATCTTGATGGCTTTAATTTCGATAATAAACGTGCAAAATTATTTGAATTAACATTTGATAATTTCTTTAAAGAAGATGAAGTATATGATTTACATGTAAATAATGGTCGCGTACTAGAACATTTCCATGAAGGAAATATGACATATCAAACAGAAATGATTAAATATAAAATGCCTCACGCATTTGTAGAAATTTCACCTGAATTAGCCAAAGATCGCGATATCCATGAGGGTGCAGAAGTAAAACTTATTTCTGATACAGGAGAAGCTACTTTAGTTGCTACAATTACTGATAGAGTTAAAGGAAAAGAAATATATATTCCTTTAAATAATGATGCTATGAGTAATGGCGATATAGGTGCTATAAATAAATTAACTAATAGTGACGTGGATTATGCTACACACACACCATCTTATAAACGTACACATTGTCGTTTAGAGGTTATAACTAGAAAAGGTAAATCTCCCTTAAATCCAACGAATTTCCGTGTAGATAAACATCGTCATCCGCAATATAGTGTCCAAGTTCAGAAAAAATGGAAACGTAAGGATTATATTTTCCCAGGAAATGTGGTGGATTAATATGGCTGAAAGAATAACTAAAATTAATCGTCTTGAAAAATCAAAAGAACAACTTAAGTTGGAAAGTTTGAATGAAGTTACAGATGCAATTGTTGAAAATAAGGATAGTATTTTAAAAGCTATTCGTATTATTAAAAATTTAGATGATGCAAAACTCTTAGATGCTATTAACGGTGGTATTAAAGGTCGTCAAGTTATTATAAATAAATTCGCTACGGAATTAAATAAAGATATGTATACTGGACTCATTACAAATTTAGCTCCAATGGTATTTATGCTTGGGAATATAGAAGTTAAAGAACTAAGTCAATTTTTAAATAAACTTAATAGTGGCTTACACGTAGCTAATCAAGCAAGTCCAAATGCCAAAACGACAATACGAAGCTTAATGAGTGTATTAAAAGATGATGATATGAATCGTAGCTTAACGTACATGATAAATTTACTTAAAGGTATGTCTAAAGAATAAATTGAATATATACGACTCCTTAATATAAGAACGAAATGACTTATGTTGAGGAGTTTTTTTAGAAATGAATTTGTAAAATATAGTATACATCTATTATGATAAAGTAGAGTGTATAAATTAAAGTGTAAGGAGAGAGGACTTATTCATCCAAATATTATTAAAATAATGACTATTATTTCTAATATTTTTGTTGTATTAGGAATTATATTTTTAATTATGATGAAATTAATGTTAGCGATAGCAATGTTTGCCGTTTCATTGGCAATTAGTCTTGTTATTTTTAATGTTTTATTTCGAGATCGTACGGGCATGAAAATTATTATTAATATTTCGTTTGCCATCGTCATTATTGCTATTATAGTTGCATACAGTATGTTATCTAAATAAGACAATTAGAGGAATTTCAATTTATGAAATATAGAAATAGTAATCAGTTACGTTTATCTATTATACTTTTTATTATTGTTCTCATCATATTGATTGTATTACTTTGTATCAATCATAAGGATATACTACGTAATGATCGAAGATACAGTTTTCAAGAGGCCCTTCAAAAGCAAACCCAATCGAACCAATTAAATACCATTGATAAAAATAATCAGTTTGTTCTAGCGAATAATAATGAAGTGAAAAGAGCAATGAGTATTTCTAAAAAAGACAATGATTTAAAATATATGGATCTATCTAAAACGGTTCCAATGAATGAAGATGAGGTAAAACATATACTTAAAAATAAAGGTATTTTAACAGATCAGGCTCAAACATTTTTAAAAGCCCAAGATAAGTATCAAGTGAATATTATATATTTAATGAATCATGCAATCATAGAAACAGCAAATGGTCAATCCGAACTGGCTAATGGTATTAAAGAGAATAATCATAAATACTATAATTTTTTTGGAATTGGTGCATTTGATCAAGATGCCATTGCTACTGGTCATAGTTATGCTAAAGAACATAATTGGACAACACCAAGTAAAGCAATTATGGGCGGTGCAGCTTTTATTCGTCATCAATATTTTGAAAACGAACAAATTACGCTTTATCAAATGAGATGGAATCCTAAAAATCCAGGGTCTCATCAATATGCGAGTGATATTGAGTGGGCAGATAAAATTGCAGATAATATGAAAAAAGATTATGAACGTTTGGGTATAAAAAAAGATAAGATACGTAGGAATTACTATATATCTAATAAATAGAGATATTGAGGTGTAATAGAATGAAAGTTGCAGTGATAGGTGCTGGTATCGGAGGTTTAACGGTTGCAGCACTTTTACAAGAACAAGGGCATGATGTCAAAGTCTTTGAGAGAAAGACTGATATTAAAGAAGTAGGTGCAGGTATTGGTATCGGTGATAACGTTTTAAAAAAACTCGGTAATCATGATTTAGCTAAAGGTATCAAAAATGCCGGACAAAATTTAAAATCATTAAATATCTATAGCGATAAAGGTGATTTGCTTACATCTGCTAAGTTGAAAGAGGGAACATTAAATGTGACATTATCTCGTCAGTCATTAATAGAGTTAATATCTTCATATGTAAAACCTAATACTGTATTTACTGATTATGAAGTGACTAAAGTGGATGTTCAATCTGAACTGCCAATGCTTCATTTCTCAAAACATGCAAGTCAGACGTTTGATTTATGTATTGGAGCGGATGGTATTCATTCAATCGTTAGAAAAGCATTATTCCCAGACTCTAAAGTGATTTATCAAGGTTATACATGCTTTAGAGGAATGATAGATGAAGCGGACATAATGAATCAATATACAGCAGATGAATATTGGGGAAGACGTGGACGCGTGGGCATTGTGCCTCTAATTAATAATCAAGCCTATTGGTTTATTACAATTAATGCAAATGAAAAAGATCCTAAATATGTATCATTTGAAAAACCACATTTGCAGGCTTATTTTAATCATTATCCTAATCAAGTGAGGGCATTGTTAGATAAACAAAGTGAAACAGGTATTATTAAAAACGATTTATATGATTTAAAACCTTTAACTTCATTTGTACATCGTCGTACAGTCTTATTAGGAGATGCTGCCCATGCAATGACGCCAAACATGGGTCAGGGCGCAGGACAAGCAATGGAAGATGCTATCGTTTTAGCTAATTGTATCGCTTCTTATGACTTAGAAAAAGCATTACAGCGATATAATAAATTACGTGTAAAACATACTAAAAAAGTAATAAAACGTTCTCGAAAAGTCGGAAATATCGCTCAAAAAGATAATAAACTAGTTGTTGCATTGCGCAATGCTATCATGAAACGTATGCCAAAACGATTTTTTAGTGGTCAAACTAAATTTTTATATAAAACAAAAGACAAATAAGGAGTTATCATAGAATTCACTATGGATTCTATGATAACTCCTTATTTTATTTAACCTTATTTTTTATTAACAACAAATTGCGGTTCTTCACCATTCAATTTTTTAATTGTATCATTAGCTACAATTTTAGACATCATTTCACGAGCTTCGAACGTAGCATTACCAATGTGTGGCGTAATGACTACGTTATCTAAAGATTTCAAGCCTTCAGTAATATCTGGCTCAAATTCATACACATCGAGAGCTGCACCTTCAATATCTTTATGCTTCAATGCATCAACAAGTGCTTGTTCATTAACGATTGGTCCACGCCCTGCATTGACTAAATAAGCAGTAGATTTCATTTTTTTAAATTGTTCTGAATCAATCATGTGGTGTATATCTGGATTGTAAGCAGCATTGATTGTAATAAAATCAGAGTGTTCTAATAATGTATCTAAATCAACGTATTTAGCACCAATTTCACGTTCTTTTTCCTTTTTTTGGTGAGGACCTGTATAAAGGATATCCATATCAAATCCTTTTGCACGTTTAGCTACTGCACTACCAATTTCTCCAAATCCGATAATACCAAGTGTTTTGCCTGAGACTTCACGGCCTCTAAAGAATAATGGCGCCCAACCATCAAATCCTTTTGTACGAGAAAGTTTGTCACCTTCAACAATACGACGAGCAATTGCTAATACTAAGCCGAATGTTAATTCAGCAGTTGCAGCTGTAGATGCTTTTGGTGTATTTGTAACATCAATGTTTTTTTCACGTGCATAATCTACATCTACATTATTAAATCCAGCGCCATAATTGGCAATAATTTTAAGATTTTCACCACTGTCAATTACTTCTTTATCTACATTAGTGGATAAAATACTAATTAAAGCAGAAGCATCTTTGACACCTTTTTTTAATGTTTCTTTATCGATGATACCTTCACCTTCATACATGTCTACTTCAAAATGTTCTTTGAGTAGATTTAAACCAGCTTCTGGAATTTTACCAGCTATATATACTTTTTCCATCCATCTCACTCCTTTGTATTCTTTCAAATTAAGTATAATGGAAGAAAGATAGGGACACAAAGAATTTATATGAATAAAGTTACTGTATTATTTTTAAAGCAATTACGGATATTAAGATTAAACCAATACAAAATATACGAATAAATTTTTTTGATTCATTATAGAAAATCATACCTACAATGGTACCTCCAGCAGTCCCGATCCCTGTCCATATTGCATAGGCAGTTCCCATCGAAATCGTCTGCATAGATAGTTTTAAAGTACTAAAACTAAATATAAAAGTAAGCGCACCTAGTAGAATATATATTTTTTTATGTGTACGATTCAGTTCATTTAAGAAAACAACACCTAAAATCTCAAAGCATCCTGCAACTAAAAGGTATAACCACGCCATTTTATAGACCTCCTTCAGATTGGTCATCAGTAGAAAGCTTTAATCCGATAATACCTATAATTAATAAAATAATAAATAATAATTTCATAAGTGAAATGACGTGATTAATAAATAACATATCAACGATAACTGTTCCTGCAGCGCCTATACCAACAAAGACAGCATAAACAGTACCTACTGGAAGTTGTTTTGTCGCAGAAAGCATTAAATAAAAACTTAAAGCAATAAATAATAAAGTGATGAGCCAAGTAAACGTATTATGAGCGTAATTTAAACACGTAACCCAAACAACTTCTATCAATCCAGATAAAATGACCTTTAACCATTGCATTATATCCATTACTCCTTATAATATTTTTGATAAGTAAAAATATTTTCTCAAACAATTATGAGTTATGCAATTTTAGAAAATAAAAAAGTGAGAAAGAATTCATTATGAATTCATTTTCTCACTTTTAAATTAATGAAAATATAATCTTAAAGGTTATCTTAAACGGTAATATATTTATATTCAAGTTATATCAATCTTAGATATTTACGATAAATGAATATAATTATAAGCACTTACTTCGCTTGCTGAAATTGTACGTGTATCAGTCACGTATGCGCCACCTGTGTAATTCATTTCTGAAATTGTAATTGATCCATCACTATTTACACTTTCTACATAAGCCACATGTCCTAAACTTCCTGCTGTCAGTGTTGATAATGTAATTCATTTTTTCATAAATAAAGTCCTCCCAAATACTATTCAACAATAGGATAATTTTAGCGATATGTTGAATATGTTTTAACATTAACTTGTCGCTATTAACGATAAGTCATACTTTATCAGATAAAAACATGTAGTAGGGCATTGTTACTTTACCGTAAATAAAATTCAAAATTCTTGCACAACTATGTAATAAAAATCTGTTTAATATTTCTTGCAAACTGCACGTTTGCTATACATTTTCTAATTTTTTGAAAATATTAATAGAATTTATATTACAGCACCTTGTAATAAACTTATTTTATATAAAGATATATACATAAAGGATAAGCGGTTACATTTATGGAGATTTATGTGATATCATACTACTAATAGTGTTTGTAAAAATTTAAATTAGGCTATAGAATAAAATAATACTATTTTGAAGATGCAGTATTTATATCTGCATCTTTATTTATTGATAATAATTTTTTTAGATGACTATTAAAAATTCTAAATAGAGAAATGAGGAATGATAACTATGAAAATTGCAATAGTAGGATCAGGAAATGGTGCGGTTACAGCTGCAGTAGATATGGTCAATCAAGGACATGAAGTCAAATTATATTGTCGAAATTCATCAATTCACAAATTTGATAGAGCGTTAGAAAAAGGTGGATTTGATTTTAATAATGAAGGTCATGAAACGTTTGTACCTTTTACAAATATTAGTGATGATATTGAATATGTATTAAAAGATGCAGAAGTGATACAAGTAGTGATTCCTTCATCTTACATTGAATATTATGCAAAAGTGATGTCTCATTATATAACGGCGGAACAAATTATTTTCTTTAATATCGCAGCAGCTATGGGATCAATTCGATTTATGAATGTATTAGAAGAACGTCATATTAATATTCAACCTAAATATGCAGAAGCTAATACCCTTACTTACGGAACACGTGTAGATTTTGAAGAGGCTCGAGTGGATTTATCTCTTAATGTAAGAAAAGTCTTTTTCTCAACGTACAATAAGAGAGAGTTAAATGAATGTTTTGATAAAGTGAGCCAATTGTATCCACAATTAGTAAAAGAAGAAAGTTTGTGGAAAACGAATCTAGAAAATGGAAATCCTGAAGTTCATCCAGCTCCTACACTATTAAATGTAGGTCGTATAGATTATGCAGATACATTTGCATTATATAAAGAAGGTATCACAAAACACACAGTGCGACTTTTACATGCTGTAGAATTAGAACGTCTAACTTTAGGGCGTAAATTAGGTTTTGAATTATTAACTGCTAAAGAAGCGCGTATTCAACGAGGTTATCTAGAACGTAAAGACGAGGATGAACCGCTAAATCGTTTATTTAATACAAGTCCTGTATTTTCACAAATTCCAGGACCGAACTCTGTAGAAAATCGTTATCTTACTGAAGATATCGCATATGGACTTGTATTATGGTCAAGTTTAGGACGTGAAATTGGTGTAGATACACCGAATATTGATGCGATAATTACGATTGCCTCGACTATTCTCGAACGTGATTTCTTTAATGAAGGGCTAACAGTAGAAGAACTTGGTTTAGATAAATTAGGATTAAAATAAGTATAATGTTTGGTATAGAAAAGAGGTCTTAAGAAAAAAGAAAAAGGAGCAGATATATGAAAAGAAAACCCACATTTCTAGAAGCAATATCTACAATTATTGTCATGGTAATAGTTGTTACAATTGGATTTATTAAATTCAATATCCCTATTCAAGTATTGTTACTTATCGCCTCAACCTACGCTGCTTTTATTGCTATGCGTGTTGGTTTAAAATGGAAGGATTTGGAAGAAGGAATTACACATCGATTGACAACAGCTATGCCTGCTATTTTCATTATTTTGGCTGTAGGTATTATTGTAGGTAGCTGGATGTACGCAGGTACTGTACCTGCATTAATCTACTATGGACTTAAGTTTTTGAATCCTAGTTATTTTCTAATTTCAGCATTTATCATTTCGGCTATATGTAGTTTAGCAACCGGAACAGCTTGGGGGTCTGCGTCTACAGCTGGGATTGCCTTAATATCTATTGGAAGTCAACTTGGTATAAATCAAGGAATGGCAGCAGGTGCAATTATTGCAGGTGCAGTATTTGGAGATAAAATGTCACCTTTATCAGATACAACTAATCTTGCTGCACTCGTAACAAAAGTAAACATTTTTTCTCATATTAGAGCAATGATGTGGACAACCATTCCAGCATCAATCATTGGACTTATCGTATGGTTTTTTGCAGGATTAAATTCCCAAGGTAATGTAAATACTAAGCAAATAAAAGTACTTTTAAATGAACTATCTAGTATTTATAATATTAATTTTTTTGTATGGATTCCTTTAATTGTGATTATCATTTGTTTAATATTTAAAATTTCAACTGTTCCATCTATGCTTGTTTCAGCGTTGAGTGCTATTTTGATAGGTAAGTTTAATAATGGATTTAAATTTGTAGATGGTTTTAAAGCAACGTTTGATGGTTTTACATCATCTATGACTGGGCATTCTCATGTTACCGAAAATGCAAAAACATTGATTGAACAAGGTGGAATGATGAGTATGACACAAATCATTGTGACCATTTTTTGTGGTTATGCATTTGCAGGTATTGTAGAGAAATCTGGTTGTTTAGATGTAATGTTACAAACTGTTGCAAAAGGTGTTAAATCTGTTGGTACCCTCGTTCTTATTACTGTGCTATCGTCCCTAATGTTGGTGTTTGCTGCTGGTGTGGCGTCAATTGTTATTATTATGGTTGGGGTACTTATGAAAGACATGTTTGAAGATATGAATTTAGATAGAAGTAATTTATCTCGTACATTAGAAGATTCCAGTACTATGGTTCTACCATTAATTCCTTGGGGAACATCTGGTATTTACTATGCGCAACAATTAGGAGTTTCAGTTGATCAATTCTTTATTTGGGCAGTACCATGTTATTTATGTTCTATATTAGCAATTATTTATGGATTTACTGGCATTGGAATACGTAAAAAAATAAATTAAATGATTAATTCGATGTTTAATTCCCTTACAATATGGAAATAACAAATTAGGATTAAAGTATTAATGAGAAACATAGTAGCGATGTTATTTAAAAAAATACATTCATTTTAGATATCCTAAAAAATGAATTAAAAGTGGATTTAATTTTTGTGGCGAGAATTCAATCCATAATAACGAATTTGATTAATATGATAACTTAAAGCGTTCTAAACACTAAAGTTTCGAACGCTTTTTGTATGTATGCATAAAAAAAGATTTAGAATTCATATTGAATTCTAAATCTTTTTTCTTTATCAATTTAATTAATGAATGAAATTATATGAAGCAGCTTCACTTGAAGAAAGTGTACGAGATGTTACTACACCTACACCATGTCCATAATTCATTTCAGATACTGTGATTGAACCATTACTATTTACACTTTCAACATATGCTACGTGACCGTAAGCACCAGCAGTAGATTGCATAATTGCACCTGCAGATGGACGGTTATTTACTGTGTAACCAGCAGATGCTGCAGCATTTGCCCAGTTATTTGCGTTACCCCAAGTTGAACCGATTTTACCACCTACACGGTCATATACATAATATGTACATTGGCCAGAAGTATAGTAGTTTCTACCTGAGCTAACAGAGTTAGAAATTGAAACACCTGTTGATGACGGTGCAGTTACAGTAGTTACTTTTACATTACTATTAGAAGTAGAAGCAGAAGCTGAACCTAAACCACCAGTTTGTTGATTATTTGTTGTGTAAGATTGTGTTGGATTACTAGCAACTTGATTTGAGTTATTAGTATGATAGTTGTTATAACTATATGTTGAATTTGTATTAGAATAATTATTATATGTATTGTAGTTATAATTATAATTATAGTTAGAATGATTTAAACGATCTGGGCTCCAGTTACCTTTCCAAGTGTAATGGTAGTTACCTTGTTGATCGATAGTGTAAGAGTAGCTATATGAAGTAGGATCATTTGGATTATATCCTTGTTCAGCTGCATGAGCTTCATGTCCTTGTCCGGCGATAGCAATTGCGGCAACTCCTGCAGTAGCGATTGTAGCTGTAGCGATTTTTTTCATTATAAATTTCCTCCTGAGAATTAAATTAATATTATTTTATATTTAATAGTCATTTGTTAACTTAGTCTTTAAATCATTTTACTTAACGACAAGAATTACTTTATCAAAAAAATTACAATTTGTGGGGAATGTTAATGATTTGTAATTTTTCGATAATATAAAAGCTTGTTAATTTAATTATTAGTAATATTTTTTAATATAAAAAAAGCTATTATGACAGTGTTTACAGAAGAATATGAAAAAAATACTCATTTTCTTGTAATCTTTTTGTAAAATAATAGAAAAATAATTTATAACAAAATAATTTAGCCTATTGAATGATTCCTTGATTAAACAAATACTAAAAAATCATTTTATATGTCCTCTTTATATATAAATAAAGTAAGTTTATATTGAAAAATAATAAAATCATACTATAAGATAATAAAGTGATAAAATAAGTCAAAATATTGCTACTGCTAATACCGAAATAAAACATAAAATTGTATATGAAGATAGATCTCCGATACGCATACACAAGTATCGAAGCGATAATTCAATAGAATTAAGTGGTGAATAAAGGGGAGAAATGTCATCGCTTATATCTAGTCTTTATATTACAAACGAGAGGAAAGACGTATGATAGATAATTTTTCGGTAAAGCTTTTAAAAAATACGAGAATAATAAAACAAAAAGAATCCAATATCAAACTTATATATTGGTTAAAGGGTTCTGGAAAAATAAATTTAGACTTAGATACATATAATATGAAAAAAAGAGATCTCGTATTTATTATGTTAAATGATTTATATTCGATAGAAGGCGAAACGAACTCTGTTATTGCAATAATTGAAATTTCATTCACAGATTATTTAAGATTTGCAGACGATTATATCAGACAAAAAGGATATAAATTTTCTTCTATTGAACGAAAACAATTAGAATCATTTATTATTAATCTTCTTGAATTTGAAAGTCGAAAACCTCGACTTCCACACATAAGGGATAAATTAGTTAAACATTTATGTGTAGAATTAGGTTACATTCAAAGAAAACATCGTCAAAACTATAAACTAGACAATCCACTTGTAGATGAAGTTCATGAATATATTATTGAACATCATCATGAAAAGATTAATAAACAAGCATTAGCGAATTCACTTGATATGTCTAACAAAGAGTTAAGTCAAGTGATTAAATTTCATACACCTTATCATAATATTGCTCAATATATTAATGATATTCGTTTGAAATTATGTTTACTTGATATTTTAGATAGCAGTGAATTTATTCAAGATATTGCTTATAAACATGGATTTAATCATTTTCCGAGATTTATTGCATTATTTAGTAAGAAATATGGGATGACTCCAGGTCAAGCACGAAAAAAACAATTTGCTCCAATATATAAGACTACCGAAACGGTTGAAATATCTTTAGATTATGAAGCACAGTTACTTATAGCTGAGGCCAAAAGTAACTATCATACCTAAAATAGGATTAAGTCCAATAATAAGTAAAAAGATAAAGTATTTAGACCTTTACTCATACTTAATATGAAGTAAGTATATGTATGATATAGAGATAAACTTAAAACACTTTAAAATTGTATCGCAATACTAAAGTCTGTCTTCTAGAATTGTTGTATAAATTGCGAGGTGGCAACCATCATGACAAAAAATGATATGGATGTACTATTATTTTATCTTTTATTTTATAAAGCAGTCGATGAACTTTTAAAATATTCTAAAAACCTAAATATTGAACACTTAAATGTACTATATGCTATTATTGATTATCATAAAACGAGCCATCAAGGTATGGATATTGAAACACTAATGAAAAAAACGTATTTATCTAAACGAACTTTACTTTATCTTGTGAGCCATTTGTATCACGAAAATTGGATTTTTAAATCTTATGATGCAAATGATCAACGAAGATTAAGAATCTTGCCTGTAGAAATGTATGAAAGAAAAATGAATCATTTATTATTAGAAATTGGAGAATTACTTGAAAATAACTATCTTAAAACATCAATCAAGAATATGAATTATTGCAAGTTAACATATCTAATTACTATTTATAAAGTTTTAAGTAAGATTGAAAAAAATATTAAGCACTATCAGTTAAGTTTAAATGATTTGCTTGTTTTAGGCATTATTTGGTTGAATCAAAATGATATCTCGTTGAAATCGATAAACTATTTTTCGCGTTGTCAGTCTATAAATATAAATTTAGTAATTAAACGATTACAACAAAGTGGTTATATTTTGAAAAAAAGAGATGATCTAGATGAACGTAGAGTATGTATAAAGTTAAATATGTCAAAAAAGAAAGAAATTCATGATATCTTGAGTCATTGTAGTAAAATGATAAAAAAGGAATTAACATTATAATTTGTTTCAAAAAATAAAAATAACTAGTGATGTAAGAAAGGCTTATTCTCATACATTACTAGTTATTTTAGGTGTATAACGCATGAAATAATTATGTATAATTTAATTTGGCAAATGAGATTTTAATATATAATATCATTTTAATTTCATAAAAATATTGAAATATTATACTTAAATGTTATAAAATAATTTTTATAGCATAAGAAATGTTTAGTGTTGTAGTAGTTAGTATACATGAACCTTGTAGCAACTAGATGTACATCAGAGGAGTGGTTTAGAATATGGGACAAATTAAAGACATCAATGATTTAGTTAACGCAACATTTCAAGTGAAAAAGTTTTTTAAAGACACTAAGAAAAAATATAATCTGAATTATGAAGAAATTTATATTTTAAATTATATTGTTAAAAGTAAAAAAGATGAAATTACTTCAAAAGAAATTGCAACGTATTCAGAATTCAAACCTTATTACTTAACTAAAGCATTACAAAAATTAAAAGATTTACAATTATTATCAAAAAAACGTAGTATACAAGATGAAAGAACAGTTATTGTTTATGTAACAAAAGAGCAACGCGGGAGAATTAATGCTTTAATTGCTGAATTAGAGAAATATATACAATAGAATGATGATGGGGTAAATGAGTGAGACAGAATGTCTGTCCACTCTTTTTTAATTCTATTATACTATGTGAATGAGATGCTTTATATTATTAAAACCGAGTGTTAAACTATGATTAAATATATCAAATATCGAATAGGTGATAGTCATGTTAGATTCATTTTTAATAAGTAGTGATATTCAAAGAAAATGGATTGAAAAATTTAAAACAATTGAAGATACATTTAAACAAAGAGCAGCAAAAGAAGATATTGACTCTAAATTCCCATTTGACAATATAAAATGGCTTGTAGAGGAAGGTTATAGTGTGTTAACTTTACCTAAATCATATGGTGGAGAAGGTGCAACCATAGAAGATATGGTCGTTTTACAATCGTATCTTGGAGCTATAGATGGCGCTACAGCACTATCTATAGGTTGGCATCTAAGCGTTGTAGGGCAATTATATCAACAGCATATGTGGAGTCAAACTATGCTTGATCAATTTGCAAAAGAAGTAAAAAATGGCGCACTTGTAAATAGAGCAGTAAGTGAAGCGGATACTGGTAGTCCTACTCGTGGTGGAAGACCTGCTACGCATGCAATAAAAACTAAAGACGGATATAAATTAAATGGTGTGAAAACATTTACATCTATGAGTAAAGCATTGACACATTATATTGTTGCTGCATTTGTAGAAGATATTCAAGAAGTAGGCTTCTTTTTAATTCCTAGAGAGAGTAAAGGTTTAGAAATTGCAGATAATTGGAATATGTTAGGGATGCGTGCAACGGAAAGTCATGATTTAGTATTAAATGATGTTATAGTTCCATTTGAAAACTTTGTAGAAACGAAACATAAACCGCAACCCAATGGATGGATTTTACATATACCAAGTGTATATTTAGGTATTGCCCAAGCAGCGAGAGATTATGCTATTGAGTTTGCCAAAACGCATTCCCCTAATAGTATTGATGGAACAATTGCTACGCTACCTACTGTACAACAAAATGTTGGAAAAATGGAATCACTCTTATTATCTGCTCGTCATTTTTTATGGAGCACAGCTAGAGGTTACAATCAATATAATGAAACACTTAATATTTGGAATGAAACATCTGCAAGTAAAATTTTAGTCATGAATCAAGGATTAGAAGTAGTGGATCTTGCTATGCGAATAGTAGGGGCGAAAAGTTTAGAAATGGATCGTCCATTACAACGCTATTATCGTAATATGCGTGCGGGCCTACATAATCCTCCTATGGAAGATGCAGCATATATGAATATTGCAAAATCTATACTTGATTTAATGTAGAATGAATTTTTTATGTATAATATGTTTAAAGAAAGAGTTCGGGACATAAAGTATCTGGATAAG
>NZ_KV792028.1:0-851 GCF_001808085.1 Staphylococcus sp. HMSC14C01 | reverse complement strand
GTAATGACTTACATGGTCGTGGCGCAAATCAATTAGACCAAAACAACTTTGTTAATACACCACATTATAATCGTGATGACTATGAGAGTTATAATCATCCAAAGTTCTCAAATCAAGCTACTCGTGATACTAATCAAGAGATTGATTATAAAACTTATTATAATGATCCGAGATTTAAGTCTCGTAAACGTTTTATTGTTAGCTTTATTACTGGTGCAATTATTGGCTCAACTATTGGACTTTTAACTAAAAATAAAGCAAACCAAAAAATTGATGATTTAAAAGCAAAAGAACAAGAAGTTAAAGATAATTATTATAGTATTAAACAACAAACAGAAGAAACAATTGATAATGTAAGACATAAAATTGAAGACTTAAAAAATAGAAAACATACAGGTATTTCTTCCGATGAGCTTGCAGCACAACGTCGTGCAATTCAATCAGAAACATCAAGTAACTTGGCAGATGAATCACCACAAGCGCAAGAAATACAAGAAGCCAAGGCTGAAACTATAGTAAAAGAAAATAATTATTTTAATAATGAACATAATAGTGCGGAAGAAATTGTAGCACAACAAAATGCTATTAAAGCTGAGTTGTCAAATAACTTAGCAGATGAATCACCACAAGCGCAAGAAATACAAGAAGCCAAAAAAGAAGCAGTTGCTAAAGATGAAAAACAAGAAGAAACAGATGCACTTGCAGCACAACGTCGAGCAATTCAATCAGAAACATCAAGTAATTTAGCAGACGAATCGCCACAAGCGCAAGAAGTACAAGAAGCCAAAAAAGAAGCAATTGCTAAAGATGAAAAACAAAAAGAAACAGATGCACTTGCAGCACAACGTCGA
>NZ_KV792027.1:110072-110656 GCF_001808085.1 Staphylococcus sp. HMSC14C01 | reverse complement strand
TTAAAGGATAGAAATAGTTATTCTAAAACAGACTATGATGCCACATTTATAAGAATGAAAGAAGATTATATGAAAAAAGGACAACTCAATCCAGGGTATAATTTACAAGTAGAGACAAATTCTCAATTGTTTTATCTTATCATGTGTATCAAAATCTTACTGATACAAGAACGATGATACCATTTTTAAATTCAATTCAAGAAACCTACGGTCATTTATCTGAATATATTGTAGCTGACGTAGGTTATGGTAGTGAATCAAATTATATGGTAATTATAGATCATTTCAATTGAACGTCGCGTATAACTTATTGGAATGTTTATAAAAGATAAAACTAAAGATATAAAAGTGACATCTTTAATACTCAAAATTGGAATTATGACGAAATTAACAATGAATTCATTTGTCAGAACAATAAAAGTCTAGGACTTAAAAGATATGCCTATCGCCACGACAATATGGTTTTAAACGAGATTTTAAATTATATGAATGTGATGATTGTTTAGATTGTTCTGTGAAACATCAATGCATGAAATTCAATTCAAAAACAAGTAAAAAAATAATGAAGAATTATAATTGGGAAT
>NZ_KV792027.1:104950-110052 GCF_001808085.1 Staphylococcus sp. HMSC14C01 | reverse complement strand
ATGAAGAATTATAATTGGGAATATTTTAAAGCTCAAATTAGTAAAAATCTTTTAGAGCCAAAAAACATCTACAGTTAAAGAAAAATTGATGTGGAGCTTGTTTTTGTATTTATGAAGGCTATTTTGTGTTTCACTCGAATTTCCGTTCGAAAGATAAATAAAACCAAAAGAGAACTAGGATTTGTTCTAATGGCACTTAATGTAAGAAAAGAAACAGCTCAGCGAGCTGAAAATAATCAAAAAAGTAAAAAAAAGGCAATTTCTATTGAAATAATATAGAAATTGTCCTTTTTTTATTTATCCAGAAACTTTATGTTCTAGACTCTTTATTATTTTAATTATTGATTAATCTTAAAGCGTTATCCCATTTTTCAATTATATTATTTTTAGAATAATTTTGAGAAAGTGCGATACTTTGTTTTGAAAATTCTTGTTGAAGTTTAGGGTGTTCAAGTAAATATTTAACTTTATTGGTTAGTTCTTCTTTATCGTTTTTAGGTATTAAATATCCATTTAAACCATCTTTTACTAATTCATTGGGACCATATTTAATATCATAACTAATCATAGGAACTCCATATGATTGACACTCTAATAATGCTAAAGAAAATCCTTCCATATTGCTAGTTATAATACCTAAATAAGCATCGCTATATTCTTTAGATAAATTAGGTAGAAATCCTCTTAAAAAGATCTTATCTTCTAAGTTGTATTTTTTAATTAAATTTAATAGCTTATCTTTTTCTTTACCAAAACCATATAAATGAAGTTGTAATTCAGGAAACTCATGTTTTAAGTTATTTATCAACTCAATTTGATGATGAAGTTGTTTTTCAGGAGAATATCTTGCAACTGAAATTAATTTTTTTGGCGAAACTTTTCTATCATTATGAGCGTTGATATGGTGATTTTCTGAAAAACCAACTGGAATATTTATGACTGGTATTTGATTGTCAATACGAGTTGAAACATCTTGTTTTTGAGAATCTGTAGAAACAATGATAGCTTTATAACGCGATAAATTGCTAAAAAGCGCTTTGTAAACATTCTTATAATTTGAAGTATCTACCTGATCAATATTCTTCACATGAGTACTATGTAATATAGCTACAACTGGAATATTTGGATCAGAATGATTAAACGCTGGGGCAGTATAAATATTTTTATCGCTGAAAAAGACATCTCCGTATTGATAAATTGAGTTAATGAAAAAAGAACGTAATCCTGTTTCATTTTTGAAAAAGTGAGTTCGATTCTTATAATTTAAAATAATTCTTTGAATCTCATTATTTTCGATATTAAAATATTTTTCGATAACAATTTGACCAGTTAAGTTATGATATTGTTCGGCAAGGACAGTTTGATTAGTCGTCAATATACGTGTACAACTTAAAAAGCCTCTCACATCATAAAACTCACGCTTGATTTTTTTGCCATTCATATCAAAATAATTAATATAATCTAAAGTTTTATAGTTAGGGTCTAAGAAACGAACATACATAATAAAATTGCTTGAATCGTAAATTCTTATATCTCTAGAATTTGGAACATATCTTAGCTCATAATTACAATCATTTTCCCAATAAGAAATGTAATCAAAGTGTTCTACTTTAGTAAGATTTTTGGAATCTTGAAAATAGTCGTACATGTTTAAATATTCTTTTTTTTCAATAAAACTTTCAGCTTGTTTAGTCAAAAATCTATTCCAAGCTAAGAAAATACATCTAGCTTTTTTGCCACTTTCTTTAAAGATTTTGAGTCTATTGATCATAGCTTTCTCAATACCAGTAATACTTCCACCTAAATTATACCCTACAAAATAGTACATACATTACCTCATATCAATTAAATAATTTTACATAATTATAACACACTAATTAAAAGTAATAACATTTTAATTGTGTAAAATTTTTGAAATTTAAAAAATCTTAATTAATCGTGGTAAAATATAGCTTAATCTGAAATTATACAAAGAAAATCTTTAAATAATACCTCTTATAAAAATTAATAATTTTAAAAGTAATGTACTTTTGATAAAAGATTAGTTTACAACATGTAAAATGTTCAATTTTTACTCGAATGTCTAATATTTACAAGATGAATATCACCTTGAAATTTATTTATTATGATATTTGAATATAGTATCATAGATTAGTGTCTATTTCGTAATCTACTTTAGATATTATATCTCAGAATGAATCTGTAAAAAAAGACACTTTATGTATAGCTACTTCATTCATGGGCTTGTACCAGGATTTGTTTCTTAATTACTCCATGTACACATAATAATATTGAAGATATCATGATATTAATGATGATTAAGAATGCATGTATTTTCTTAACAATAGTTGTATCGCTGATCATTATTGCAGCGATGAGTTTCGTTAAACCTAGTGAAAAGAGAACAAGGAAATAGTATTAAGGTGAGTTACGTCAAATAAACTTAATAGTAATCTAAAAATCCAAATAAAAATATAAACATATTAAAAAGCAGTTGTCTTTAAAATAATTAGAGACAACTGCTTTTTAATATGTTTATTTTCTATATTTTAGTCTTGCGAAAGCATCGTGTTGGTGAATGGATTCTTCGTTTCGACATTCAATGTCAAAGCCATCAATCCAGTCAAAATCTACTAAATCTGCGGCAATTAAACGAATTAAATCTTCAACGAAACGTGGATTTTCATATGCACGTTCTGTTACGCGTTTTTCATCAGGACGTTTTAAAATTGGATAAAGAATAGAGCTTGCATTTGCTTCCATTGCATCTAAAATCTTTTCTTTGTAATCATCTATCATTTCAGAATTCTTATCTAAATACACTTTTACTGTTACAACACCCCGTTGATTATGAGCAGAGTATTCGCTAATTTCTTTAGAGCAAGGACAAAGTGTTGTTACAGTAGCTGTGAGGGTAAGTTCTTTACGCGTTACTTGATCTTTATGAATTGCTAAACCGTAAGTAACATCAGCATGACCCACTGCTTTGATATGAGTTACAGGACTATAACGATCAAAGAACCATTTACCTGAAACGTCTACTCCCGCAGCATTCTGTTTCATATTGTCTTGTAATGTACGTAATACTTGATATAGTGTATCGAAATCAAGTTCTAAACCATTATTATAATGTTTCTCAACACTTTCTAAGATACGACTCATGTTAATCCCTTTTTCATCTTTATTTAAGCTTGTTGAGAAACTAAATGTACCTGCTGTTTGAAATTGATCAATTTTAACAGGATATACTAAATTTTTAATACCCACTTCTTCAATTTCAAACAAGAAGTTTTTATGTGTACTTTGTAAGTCAGTCATTTCATTTTTAGTTGTAGGTTTTGTACCTTTGATAGGGTCTACTGAACCAAAATGTTTCCAGCGACCTTCTCGAGTAGATAAATCAAATTCAGTCATTCGTTTATTGTACCTCCTTTAATGATTTTAATTATCGAAATGATACGTCCAATAAGGTTCGACTTCTAGAAAACTTTGTGTTTCTCCGCCAACTTCAGGGCTAGCTAATTGTTTTAAGAAAGGACCTGTTTGAGATTTATGAGCTTCAAACGCCTTTAATTTAATCTCTTTGTATTGACTAATGTCATTTAATATATCAGGTTCTCCTAAAATATCCGGTGCATCATTACTAAATGCTACGAGTTGAAGTCTTGGACGCTCTTCTTTAGGCATACGTCCTACTGTTCTTACGACAGCTTCAGCTGTTGCTTCATGGTCTGGATGTACGGCAAATTTTGGATAAAATGAAATAATCACTGATGGATTTGTCTCCTCAATCAATGTTTTTACCATATCATCCATTTGCTCATGTGGCTCAAATTCTACTGTTTTATCTCTTAAACCCATTTTACGTAAATCAGTAATACCAATCACTTTCATAGCATCTTCTAATTCTTTTTCGCGAATATAAGGTAGTGACTCTCTTGTCGCAAAAGGGGGATTGCCTAAATTACGTCCCATTTGTCCTAATGTGAGACAGGCATAAGTGACAGGCACCCCGTTTTCAATATAACTTGCGATCGTCCCAGCAGATGAGAAGGTTTCATCATCGGGATGTGGAAATATCATTAGTACATGTCTTTCATCTTTCATGAATCTTCCTCCTCTATACTGTGAATGGCTGTTCACTGATTTCAATCGTTGCAGCCAACTGTCCTTCGTAATTAAATCCAGCTATTAAAAATTCATTATTATCATTGATTTCATAGTGAGTCAGGCCTTGCACATATACCCAACCTCCATCACGAAGTTTCAACCCAACACGAAATGGGTCTTTATCTCCGCCCTTTAGTTGCGCATGTTCATATGTGACTTGTATATTTCGTAAAAACGTACCTGCATTAAACACACGTTGATCAAAATGATTAGCATATGCACCATTCGTCGTTTCAACATGCAAATAGACAGGTTTGTTTTCAAATGTAGTTAACAATCGTTGTACTTCTTCAGCTTTAATGGGTTCCAACACGTTCACTCCTTACAACCATACAATGTGTGTATCTATCTATTTTACTAAAAAGAACGACTGAATTGTACACCTATGCTCAATTTATTTATAAATGAAAGAAAATAATTTGAAGTGATTTAAAGGTTTAAAAATATTTAACATGGGTATTTATACTACTACGACTATGATATGAAAGGATGTTTGTAATGGAATTACAATTAGCAATCGATTTATTAAATAAAGAAGAAGCAGCAAAATTAGCTAAAAAAGTTGAAGAATATGTGGATATCGTAGAAATTGGTACACCTATCGTTATTAATGAAGGATTACCAGCTGTTCAACATTTAAATGAAAATATCAATAATGCGAAAGTGTTAGCTGATTTAAAAATTATGGATGCAGCAGACTATGAAGTAAGCCAAGCTATTAAATTTGGCGCAGATGTTGTGACTATCTTAGGTGTTGCAGAAGATGCTTCAATTAAAGGTGCGGTTGAAGAAGCACATAAACATGGTAAACAATTGTTAGTTGATATGATTGCTGTACAAGATTTAGAAAAACGTGCGAAAGAATTAGATGAAATGGGCGCTGATTATATCGCTGTTCATACTGGTTATGATTTACAAGCTGAAGGACAATC